>JAZBPL010000173.1:0-5315 GCA_036351635.1 Desulfotignum sp. | reverse complement strand
GAAGAATCTGCCTGTAAAATGCTCAGGGGCAGGCTTGCCTGGTTTGTAAAAGGCATGCCCGGATGTTCCGGGTTTCGGAAAGAATTGTCCCGGATACCTGCGACCAAAGCCGCTTTGGGACTTATCAAAGACTATGAATATCGCCTCAACGCACAGGGTTCTGGTTGTACCGGCGAAAAACATGCCTGAAATTTTCAGAGGGAGAAATCGCAAAAACACCTTGACAAAGGCGGCAAAAAACAGGATAAATAAGGAGTTTTTGCACCAACGCCGATATTCGGATAATATTCCGAGGCCGATGTAGTTATAATAAAATATAAAAAAATTAAAATCTTACGAATGTCATGCCATTGCCATGGCCAAAGACATTAAAAATTTCCAAGGAGCGTATGAGTTAAATGAACGATTTTTTACACAGCCTTCGCAACGGACAGGCTGACAAACCCCGGGCCCCCAAAACCCGCAAAAATTATGACAATTCCTATCAATACAACAGCAACCCCAGATTTCAGTCCTATGGCAACGGGTACCAGAACCCCAGAAATCCCAACATGAAACGCCCCCCCATGCCGGCCGGCCCCATGGGGAACCAGCTGCCGCCGGAAGATCCCGGCATGACCCTGCTGGCTGATGCCATTGAAAACCTCACCAACCATGTTGAAATCCTGGTGAAAAACCAGGAATATCTGACAACGGTTCAGGAACGGACAGCAGACATGATGGAACGGCAGGCATATGCCATTGAACGGATTGTTGCCCATCTGAGCATGGAATCACCGCTCCAAAGCGATGCGCCCCCGGCATATGAAGCCCGTGATGAAACCATGCAAAAGAGACATGATCCCCAGGATTCTCCTGAAGCATTCCAACAGGAAACGTATATGGATCAGCCTGCATCCGGTCAAGCCGCTCAGACGAATGACAATGATTTTTTCCCGGAAAATATCCTGACTCCGGCTGATCCGGAAAAGAAAACCAAACGCCGGGTCATCAGAAAACGCAAAAAACCTGAGGCTGCCCAAAAAACAGACAAAACAGCATCATCCGGCGCTATCCTGCTTCCCAGAGAAGAAGTGATGGATATTATCCATACCATGCGAAAACAGGGCGCCACCTATGACCAGATCGCCAAACATCTGGTGGGACTGGGCCAGCCCACATTCTCCGGACGCGGGGAATGGCATGCACAAACCATTCACAGGCTCTGCAGCAAAAAATAGATACCTGCACACACCCGTTTTACCTTGAGGCATCAAAAAGGGCATTGTCTTTTTTCGATGCCTCAGGGTCTGCGATTTTCCATATAGACGTTCCACTCGCAGGGCAGAAGCTGCTGCTTTTTGGTATTACAGGATTTGCAGCAGGGCACCAGATTGAATTTTTCAGACCTGCCCCCGCGTATCAGGGGGATGATGTGATCCATGGTCAGTTCAGAAGGTGCAAAGGTTTTGCCGCAATAATGACAGATACCGGTGGAGCGTCTGCGCTTCCACCACTGGGAGTTACGCAGCTTCCTGGCTTTTGCCCGCTCTTTTTTCAGAAATATGTCATCCATGCATAAAAACGCATCTTCCATCATCTTTTAATACCCGAACTCATCCAGAATGCGCTGGTTGCTCACCCAGTCTCTGGTCTCCTTTACAAACAGCTTGAGCAAGACTTTTTTCCCCAGCATTTTTTCCATATCGATTCTGGCCCTGGAACCGATTTTAGACAGCATGGCCCCTTTTTTGCCGATGACAATCCCTTTTTGCGAACTGCGCACCACATGGATGCTTGCATGGATGACGATCAATTTTTTTTCCACATCAAAGGCATCCACGGTCACAGCGGAAGAATAAGGGATTTCCATGCCGGTGAGGCGAAATACTTTTTCCCGGATAATTTCCCTGACCATGAATTTTTCCGAAATATCTGTAAACGTGTCTTCAGGATACAGCCGGGGGCCTGCGGGCAGATTTTTTTCCACCTCATCCATAAGCTGGGTCACCTGAATGTTCTGCCGGGCTGATATGGGTATTACCGCCTTGAAATCAAATACAGGGGTTAATTTTTCCACAAGCGTGAAAAGATCTGCCTTTTTCGCAGCATCCACCTTGTTCAATGCCAGGATAACCGGCTTTTCTGCCTTGTGCAGTTGTGCAATGATCTGCTTTTCTGCTGAAAAATTGCGGGAAACCGCATCCACCATGAACAGGATCAGGTCCACATCTGCCACTGCCTGGAGGGCCTGGTCAACAATCCGCTTGTTGAGCAGGCTGGTACTCTTGTGAATCCCGGGGGTGTCCACAAAAATGATCTGGGAGCCGGGCCGGTTCACGATGCCAAGAATCCGGTCCCGGGTGGTCTGGGGTTTTTTTGATGTGATGGATATCTTCTGGCCCAGCACCTGGTTCAACAGGGTTGACTTGCCGGCATTGGGTGCGCCGATGATGGCCACAAATCCGGATCGCATATCTTTTTCCATGGTCATTCCTGCTGTCCGTACCATGCCATGAGGCTGTCAATTTCATCCAGCACGGTTTCCCGCCCCAAACGGGTTTTGGCTGAAAACACAATCACCGTGTTCTTGTCTCTGTGCAGCTGGGAAGAGATGGCGGCACAGCGCTTCTGCTGCTGTGTTTTTGATAATTTGTCTGCCTTGGTCAGCACCACCAGATAGGGAATCCCGCGGGATTCCAGCCAGTCAGCCAGAGCAGATTCTTCCTGTCCCGGATCTCTGCGGATATCTATAATGAGCACCAGACCCAGGAGGTTGGTTCTGCCTGCCAGGTAGGTTTCCACCATGGGCTGCCATGTGGCCCGGATCTTTTTGGATACTTTGGCATACCCGTATCCGGGCAGGTCCACCAGAGACAGGGTTTCATTGACCAGAAAAAAATTAATGAGCTGGGTGCATCCGGGCCTGGAACTGGTTTTCACCATATCCCTGCGCTGGATCAATGTGTTGATCAATGAACTTTTTCCCACATTGGACCGGCCGGCAAAGGCAATTTCGGCAAAACCGTAATCCGGATACTGGTCCGGTTTGACCGCGCTTTTTATAAACTGCACATCCCGGATCTTCATGGTTTTGTCTTTATATAATTTTCCATGCGGTCCAGGCCCCGGGCCAGATTTTCCAGGGAATTGGCATAGGAAAACCGCAGATACCCTTCTCCGTTGGCGCCGAAATCAATGCCCGGTGTCACCCCGATATGGGCTTTTTCCAGAATATCAAACGCCAGGGAATAGGAATCTGCTGAAATATGTTTTACATTGGCAAACACGTAAAAAGCCCCTGTAGGCGGCACTGTAATCCCCAGGCCCATATCCTGTAACCGCTGTATCATATACAGCCGGCGCTTGTTATACACCTTTCGCATATGCTGTGTTTCTTTGTGCGCATGTTTGAGAGCGGCGGTTCCAGCCATCTGGGCCACGGAATTGGCACAGATGAAAAAATTCTGCTGCAGAATCTGCAGGGCCCTGACAAAGGCAGGGGGGGCAATCAGATAGCCCAGGCGCAGACCGGTCATGGCAAAGAGCTTGGAAAATCCGTTGAGCACAAAGGCGTTGGAAGTAAATTCCAGAATGGAGTGTTCCTGGCCCTCATAAACCAGGCCATGGTAGATCTCATCGGAAATAATATACAGGTCATGTTTTTTGGCAAGTGCCACAATTTCCTGCATCCGGTCCTTTGGAATCACGTTTCCGGTGGGATTGGACGGGGAATTGATAAGAATGGCTTTGGTTTTCGGGGTGATTTTCGCCTCTATGGCATCCGGGGTGAAAACAAAGCCTTGTTCTTCAAACACAGGCACAGTGACCGGTATCCCCTGGACATAATGAACAAAATTGGCATAGCAGGCATAGTGGGGATCGGAAATGATGACCTCGTCCCCCGGATTTACCAGGACGGAAAACAGCAGCAGCATGGCAGGAGAGGTGCCGGATGTCACCAGGATCTGGCCGGGGTCAACGTTGGTGCCGTATGTATCTGCATGGTAGTGGGCAATGGCCTGGCGCAGCCGGATATCCCCGAGGCTGTGGGTGTAGCAGGTGGCATTGCACGCCAGGGCATCCCGTGTTGCCTGGTTGACACATTCAGGCACATCAAAATCAGGTTCACCGATTTCCATATGGATCACATCAATGCCGGCAGCTTCCATCTGATGAATTTTTTCCAGCACATCCATCACGATAAAAGGGGTAATATTTTCACAGCGTGTAGCAGGTTTCATTTTACAGCACCTTGTTCAGGGGATATTCGATAATACCTTCCGCCCCTTCCTTAAGCAGCTGGGGAATCAGGTCCCGGACATGTTTTGTATTGATAATACTTTCCACCGAATACCAGTCGGACTGGTACAATCCGGCAATGGTGGGGGCATTGAGGCTGGGCAGAAGGGATACAATCTTTGCTATCTTGTTTTCCGGCACATTCATTTTAATGCCCACCATCTGGTCTGCCACCAGTGCCCCCTGGAGCAGCTGGGCAATCTGCTGGATTTTTTCTCTTTTCCGGAGATCCTGCCAGGCGGTTTTATTGGCAATGAGCTGGGTATTGGTTTCCATCACCTCATGGATTACCCGCAGGTTATGCGCCCGAATCGTACTTTCAGTTTCCGTGATCTCCACAATGGCGTCCGCAAGGCCGGATACGATTTTGGCCTCAGTGGCCCCCCAGGAAAATTTCACCGTCACATTGATATTGCGTTCTTTGAAAAACCGTTTGGTGAATTTGACCAGTTCCGTGGAAATGGTCATGCCTTCCAGATCCTTAAGGTCGTGTATGGGTGATTCACTGGCCACGGCCACCACCCATCGGGCCGGCCGGGCACTGACTTTGGAATAGACAAGGTCTGTCACCACATGCACGTCGGATTCATGTTCCGCCACCCAGTCAAGTCCGGTGAGACCTGCATCAATAACCCCGCTTTCCACATTAATGGACATTTCCTGGGCCCGGCACAGGGCGCATTCAAGGGTTTCATCATCAATATCAGGAAAATAACTTCTTCCTTCCACATTGATTTTCCATCCAGAGCGTCTGAACAGATCAATTGTGGCATTCTGCAGGCTTCCTTTGGGAATGCCCAGTTTGAGTATTTTCTGCATTATTTGTAAACCTTTTCGGGATCAAAAACCCTTTGGCTGATTGTCGTAAGTTCACTGCCCTGCACAGCCCTGAAAAAACAGCTTTTATACCCCTTGTGACAGGCTGCGCCACCTGCCTGCACCACCTGGAGCACCAGGGCATCCAGGTCGCAGTCCACAAGGATTTTCTGGACATGCTGCACATTGCCCGAGGTTTCCCCTTTTGTCCACAGCAT
>JAZBPL010000172.1:0-4324 GCA_036351635.1 Desulfotignum sp. | reverse complement strand
TTCATTGATGGTCACCGATAAATTGCCGTGGGCGATGGCCACTTGAGAAATACTGACATCCGCCCCGATGACCACGGTACCGGTTTTTTCATTGACCACCACCCGGGCCTTTGTGTCGGGAATGACATTCAAAGTCTCGATGTCGGAAATAAATTCCGCCACATGGGCCTGCCACATGTCTTCGGGTATTGTAAGGCTGATGGCGCTGGCATCGATGGTTTTGGCCACCTTATTCCCGATGGCGGCATTGATGGTGTCGGTCATGCGCCGGGCAGTTGTGAAATCCGGATAAAACAGGGACAGGGTCAGATTCCTTTTTCCATCCAGTTTAAAAGGGATCTCCCGTTCAATGGAGCCGCCGTTGACTATTCTGCCCACCAGCAGGTGGCTGTCCCTGTCCCCCACATCACTGGGGATGGACAGGCTGACAGGGCCCTGGGCAATGGCATACACCCTTCCGTCCACCCCTTTGAGTGGGGTCATCAGCAGCATGCCGCCCTTGAGGCTCTGGGCATCCCCCAGAGAGGACACCGTGATATCTATCCGGTCCCCTGTCCGGGCAAAGGGCGGTATGGACGCGGTTGCCATGACAGCAGCCACATTTTTCACCTTTAGCTGGTTCTGATCCACATAGATGTTCATTTTTTCCATCATATTGGCCAAAGCCTGGCGGGTAAAACTCACCTTGTCCTTGTCACCGGTACCGTTGAGCCCCACCACAAGGCCGTATCCTGTGAGCTGATTGGACCTGATTCCTTTGATGGCGGCCAGGTCCTTGATCCTTGCAGCAGCCGCATCCGTGGAGACACCTGCAAGCACTGCCAGAACAAACAGACAGCACACCCAGTGCATCACTTGTTTTCTTGGTTTATACATGATTATCTCCCAAAAAAATCACAAGATTTCAAAACGCATCCCATCTGCCCGAATCAAACCCAATTTCGGCAATGACAACTTTATATGAAAACCGTCAGCACTCATTCATCTGCTTCAAGCTAACAACTAAAGGCTAATAGCTAACAGCTAAAATGGCCACAGATTGTCAATCAGGCGGTTTCCCCAGCCGGGTTTCTGCTTGTCAGCCAGGGCACCCCTGCCGTAGTACTCAATGCGGGAATCCGCCAGAAAGGTGGACTGCACCCGGTTGGATGCCGAAATATCCTGGGGCCGGACAATGCCCGAGACAATGATATACTGGGTTTCATTGTCAATTTTCATGGCCCGCCTGCCAAAAATGCTCAGATTACCATTGGGCAGCACTTCCACAACCCTTGCGGCAATGGAGGCGGTTACCTGGCCGCTTCTGTCACTCTGGGCCTCCCCTTCAAAGTCATTGGAAAAATCCGTACTGATGAGATTGGCGTTATCACCACCGCCCAGCCGGGTGGCATACCCGAATGCATTCAGGGTGGGCACACCGACACGCATCTGGGTGTTCCTGCTGGCCTCGGTATTGACATCCATTCTGGAGGAAGCATTTTCCACAATGTCCACAATCACCGTATCCCCCACATAATTGGCTTTTGTGTCCTCAAACATGGAGCCCTTTGCATCGGTCCACAATGAACCTTCCTCTGCCCCCCCAGGCACATAGCTGTCAATGGCCGGGGCAATGGCTGTATCCGGGGGCATGGCCATGTCTGCTGAATTGTCTGCTGATCTGCCGGCACACCCGGCTGCCAGGGCTGTGATGAACACAACCATCCATATGCCCATAGGCCACATGCCTTTTGTGTATTTTGTGTGTTTCATTGGATGCTGGAATCCCTTTTGATGATGGTTTTTAGTGCTCGCTGCCGTATGTCACCTTTGGCAAGGCTTCTGAGAGCTGTCAATATATCACCTCCACCTGTGACCTGTTTTTTACACGCGCTTTCACCTGCTGTCCCGAGGTGATGTTTTCAACAGATATGGCTGCATTGAGAAACCCGTCCTCTTTTGAAATACCGGATGTCACAATGACCAGACCTCCTTTTTTCGCCACCAGGGAAACAATATCCCCTTTCCGTATCACAGGGGCTTTTTCCACCATTCTCATGGTAACGACCTGCCCTTTGCCGATATCCGAGCGCACCAGCATGCCCTCTATCTCTTCGGGTCTGGTCGCAGCATCCCTGTCCAGATCAAACATGTTTTTCTGGATAACCTTTACATCGGAACGGGCAATTTTTTCCCCCTGCCGCAGATTTTTTCGGGCACACACTACGGAAGACAGCACCTCCAGGGTCCCGGACACCGCCAGACGGTTCTGTTTTTCATTGTTTGTCCAGACATCCAGATACAGGGACAGCCGGCCGCTGCGGTTCACCAGGTTGCCGGCATCAGGGACCAGCCGGATCTCTCCGGAAGGATAGGTTTTCAACCCCCTGATCTTAAGGCCGGAAACCGTGTACTGCCGGTCCGGGAACCGGGCTGCCAGCACCTGGTCCACTGTCTGCTGGATGCGCTGCCGGTCCAGGGTCTGGCCTGCCCGCTTCACAAACACCTGGTCCGGACATGCCAGTGTCACCTGGCCCGGTGCCAGATAGGGCTGGGACTGGATCAGGGCGATGATCCGCTGCCTGTCAATATTGTCCAGATCCCCCGGCCTGGGGGAGCGGCCCAGTGCAATTTTTTCCAGGGCCTGCAGCAAAAAATCATCTGCCCGGATATCAGCGATCTCCCCCAGATAGATAACCTCATCGTACACCACGGCGTTCTTTTTCACCTGGATCTGGATGTTGGTATCCTGGCCCAAAACCGGCATGGCAGGGAAGAGGAGCATCACTGCCAGTACCAAACAGGCCGGGATCATCCTGTCTCTATGGAAACCGCAAATTCTCATGAAAAGCTACCGTTTCAGCCCGTTGGCCGTGCTGAGCATGCTGTCCGCTGTCTGCACGGATTTTGAATTGGCTTCATAGGCCCGCTGCCCCACGATCAAAGACACCATCTCCTCCACCACACTCACATTGGACAGCTCCAGATAATTGTTGACCGTGGTGCCGGACCCTTCTTCCCCCGGCACCACCTCAATGGGATCACCTGAGCCTTCCGAGGGCCGGAGAAGATTGTTGCCCACTGCCACAAGCCCGGCCGGATTGATAAAGGTGGTGATCAGCACCTCTTCGGTGGCCAGGATATCTTCTTCATCACCAAAAACTGTCAGGGTACCGTCATCCTGCAGGGTGATGGTGGTGGCTTCGATGGGAATGGCGATTTCCGGCTGGAGCCTGTCCCCTGCCGGGGTGGTGATGAATCCGTCACTGTCCAGGGTAAAATTGCCTGCCCTGGTGTACAGGTCTTCATCCCCGTGGGTCACCCGGAAAAAACCGCGGCCCTGGATGGCAAAATCCAGCTGGTTGTCGGTCTGGACATAATCTCCCTGGGTAAACACCTTCTGCACGGATGAGGGTTTCACCCCCATGCCCACCTGGATGCCTGTGGGCACCTGGCCGCCGCCAGGGGTTGTCTGGCCTGCGATCAACAGGGTCCTGTACATGAGGTCTTCAAAATTGGCCCGGGATTTCTTGAATCCGGTGGTACTTGCATTGGCCAGGTTATTGGCTGTCACATCTGTCTGCATCTGCTGGGCCCCCATGCCTGTGGCACCGGACCAGAGGGATCGTATCATCTTTGCCTCCTTAGGTTAATCTGCCCACATTGTTGATGGCCTGGCCATCCACCTCATCAAAGGTGGTCATGGATTTGGTAAAGGTTTCAAACATGCGGTGGTAATCGATCATCTTCACCATTTCATACACCGCCTGGACATTGGATTTTTCCAGGGCACGGTGGTTTATTTTCACGGCATCCACCGGTATTTCCTCTCTGGGGTCACCGGTATAGGCATACAGATTCTCCCCCTTTTGTTCAATTTTCTGCCGGTCCGCAAAATCCACCACATCCAGGGTATCCACAAGATCGCCGTTCACAAATATTTCACCGATTTCATTGACATTAATGGTTTCGGTGCCAGCTTCAGCCAGGTCGACAAGGATGGCCCCTCCCTGGCCCATGACCGGATTGCCGTTCATGTCCACCAGAATGCCCTCATTGTTCAAGGAAAAATTGCCGGTGCGGGTATAAAAAATTCCCTGGGCAGTATCCACCTTGAAAAAACCGTCCGATGCCAGGGCTACATCAAAGGGATTGCCCGTGGTGACGATGTCTCCCTGGGAAAAATCCTGGTTCAGCTGTGCTTTGAACTGCCGGTCAAAGCTGATGAAATCTTTTTTAAATCCCGTGGTATCCACATTGGCCAGGTTGTTGGAAACCGCCTCCAGTTTTCTTTCCTGCCGCAGTCCCCCCTGCACCGGCCTGGTCATTTCAAGAATCATGGTTC
>JAZBPL010000171.1:0-5165 GCA_036351635.1 Desulfotignum sp. | reverse complement strand
GAGTATATTGTTTTTCCTCTGGATTTTTCTTCCATGGCAGAGGCAAAATCCCATATCAGGGTGCTGGGGGACCGGGTGGGCATGTTCAAGATCGGTCTGGAGCTGTTCATCCAACAGGGACCGGCGGTGATCCGCATGGTACGGGATATGAGCCCAGCCGGGATATTTCTGGACCTCAAGCTCCATGATATTTGTGCAACAGTTTTCCGGGCCATGGGCCGGGTGGCTGATCTGGGGGTTGACCTGGCAACCGTGCATTGCAGCTCCTCTTTAGAGATGCTCAAAAGCGCGGTGCAGGGCGGTGGGGAAAAAGTCGGTGTTCTCGGGGTCACCCTGCTCACGGACAATGATGGAAAAACCCTTGCTCAAGGCGGATTTCAGGAGCAGTTTTCCGCAGAACCGGAAAAACTGGTGATGCTTCGGGCCAAAATGGCCTTGGATGCCGGTTGCAAAGGGGTGGTTTGTTCCGGCCGGGAAGCCGCCGCCATCAAAGCCGGGTTTGGCAGGGATTTTCTGGCGGTGACCCCCGGGATCCGCCCGGCATGGAGCCTGACACCGGGGGATGACCAGAAACGGATCACCACACCGGCACAGGCCATAGCCCAGGGCAGCGATCTGCTTGTGATCGGCCGGCCTGTTCGGGATGCAAAGGACCCTGCCGACGCTGTCCAAAAAGTGACAGATGAAATAGAAACCGCCCTGGCGAACCGGGTGCCGGTCTAATCCACTTTGTCCAGCCCGAATGCCGCGTGCAGCGCCCGCACTGCCAGTTCCGCATATTTGGCCAGGATCACACAGGAGATCCGGATTTCCGAGGTGGAAATCAGCCGGATATTGATGTTTTCCTCGGCAAGGGCCTTGAACATGGTGGCAGCCACGCCGGAGTGACTTTTCATGCCCAGTCCGATCACAGATACTTTGGCAATTTCCGTGGCAGAAAGCACCTCTTCAGCCCCCACCTCCCTGGCCGCCGCCTCAGTAATTTCCAGGGCCCGGTCAAAATCATCCTTGGTAACAGTGAAGGTCAGGTCGGTTTCTCCGCCGGTCCGGGTGTTCTGGATAATCATGTCCACCATGATTTCAGCATCTGCCAGGGGGCCGAATATTTTGGCGGATATGCCGGGCTGGTCAGGTACCCGTTTCAGGGTGATCCTGGCTTCATTCATATCACATGTGACCCCTGATACCACAGCGCTTTCCATATCCGCGCTTTCATTGACGACCATGGTTCCTTCCTCCTCATTGAATGATGATCTTACATGCAAAGGAATATTGTATTTTTTTGCAAAGTCCACCGACCGTATCTGCAGCACTTTTGCCCCCAGAACCGCCATTTCCAGCATCTCTTCATAGGATATCCGGTGGATTTTCCGGGCTTTGGAGCAGATTCTGGGATCTGTGGTATACACCCCGTCCACATCGGTGAAAATTTCACACACATCTGCTTTCAAAGATGCGGCAATGGCCACTGCGGAGGTGTCTGACCCGCCCCGGCCCAGTGTGGTGATATCTCCGTTATAGTCTGTGCCCTGGAATCCGGCCACCACGGAAATATTTCCCTGGTCCAGGGCTTTTTGAATTTTCTGGCAGTCGATATCAAGGATACGTGCCTTGCCAGGAGTCTGGTCCGTGTGGATACCGGCCTGGAATCCCAGAAATGATTTTGCCTTGTATCCCCGTGATTTCAGGATCATCGCCATTAAGGCGGCAGTGGTCTGCTCTCCTGTGGCAAGCAGAACATCCAGCTCCCTTTTGTCAGGCTGTCTGGCTGCCTGTTTTGCCAAAGAGATGAGATTGTCGGTCACACCTGCCATGGCAGAGAGCACAACCACCACCTGGTCACCGGCATCATGGGCCTTTGCAACCCGGTCCGCCACCCTGGATATCCGCTGGATATCCGCAACAGAGGTGCCCCCGTATTTTTGTACTCTAAGCGCCATAATAACTCCAAAATAATGGTTCCTTGATTTATGAAAACATTCTGCTTAGCACTTTTGTGCCGCTCTGTCCATAGGCAAAAAAAGATATCACCCGGTTAAAGTCGGCATCATATGCAAATGCCAGTTCCAGGTCAAAGGAAAACCGGTCCTCTTTGAGCAGGTCGGGCCATTCCACCACCACAACCGCATCTGTTTCCAGTATGTCTTCATATCCGATACAGGCAAGTTCCTCCACAGACCCTAAGCGGTAGAGGTCCAGGTGACACAGGCGCAGGCCTTTGTCAGCCGGGTACTCATTGATGATGGTAAAGGTGGGGCTGGTGATGTGAAACCCTTTATTCACCCCCAGGCCCCTGGCAAGGCCTTTGACAAAAGTGGTTTTTCCGCATCCCAGATCCCCTGTCAGGGCCAGGGCAAGGGGGCCGGTCAGGGCCTGTCCCAGCCGCTGTCCCAAGTCCCTGGTCTGGCCGTCGGTCCTTGTGATGACCTGCTGGTTCATGTCAGGTGCCTGTGGATGGCCCGGGGAATGGCCTGTATCATGTCCGTGGCCAGAAATCCGAACCCGCCCACAGTGTCTGCCAGGATATCCCCGCACAGGCCATGGATGAACACCCCGGCAGCCGCCGTGTTTTCCAGGGAAAATCCCTGGGCTGCCAACCCGGCGATCATGCCGGTGAGCACATCTCCCATGCCGCCGGTGGCCATGCCCGGGTTGCCGACATTACACAGAAAGATCCGGCCGTCCGGCAGAGCAACTAGGGTCTGGGCCCCCTTGAGCACCAGAATCACATGGTATGTTTTGGCAAATTTTCTTGCCACCCCTGGCCGGTCTGCCTGGACATCTCCTGTGGAGATACCTGCCAGCCGGGCCATCTCCCCGGGATGGGGTGTCAGCACGGCCGGGGTTTTTCGTGACAAGAGAACTGACGGGTCGCCGGCCAGACAGTTGATGGCATCTGCATCCATGATCAGGGGAAGGGAACAGGTTTCCACCAGGGTGTGCACCAGTTTCCGGGTATCCGGGTCCGTGCCCAGACCCGGCCCCAGTGCCAGTGCCTGCCGGTCTTTTGCCAGCGAAAGTATCCGGTCCAGACCGTCAGGCGACAACATGCCGGCAGTGGTTTCCGGCAGGGGCACGGTCATGGGCTCCACCACCATGGGCTCCACAACGGCATGGATGCTTTCCGGCACCCCCATGGTGACCAGGCCGGTACCAATCCGCTTGGCAGCATTGGCGCACAAGGCAGCTGCCCCGGTTTTTCCGG
This sequence comes from Desulfotignum sp., assembly GCA_036351635.1. GTDB lineage: Bacteria > Desulfobacterota > Desulfobacteria > Desulfobacterales > Desulfobacteraceae > Desulfotignum. The sequence goes on along the minus strand of JAZBPL010000171.1, from coordinate 1,960 downwards.
GAGATCCGGCCAGGATCAGCAGATGACCGAATGTGCCTTTGTGGCTGTCAAAGGGCCGGGGGGAAAACAACGGGGCAATGGTTTTTTTTTCCAGCACCTGGAACCGGATATCCTGTTTTCTGGCCGCAAATCCGGGGATGCCGATATCCACGACCCGCAATGTGCCGGTGTATTGGCTGCCCGGATACAATACATGACCGGTCTTGGCAAAGGCAAAGGTGGCCGTGGCACAGGCTGTGATACACACCCCGCAGACCGCCCCGGTGTCCGCATTGAGGCCTGAAGGGATGTCCACGGCAAACACCGGCTTTTTCGTCTGGTTGATGCACGTGATCACATCCTTGAAAAAACCTCTCACATCCGAATTCAGCCCGGTGCCGAAAATGGCGTCCACAAACAGGTCATGATGGACCAGCCAGGCCTTTTCCCTGGCAAACGCCGCCGCATCAGGTACCGCCTTCACAGCACAATCCGGATAATGCGGCAGCAGTTTTTCCACCAGGTCCATGTTGGCTTTGGCATCCCCGGCCACCCGGCCCGGGTCGGACAACAAAAATATTGTCACGGGAATTCGTTTTTCCATGAGATACCGGGCCATGACCCAGCCGTCCCCGCCGTTGTTGCCCCGGCCCGCCATGACCGCCACCCGGGTCTCCGGGGTGGGGCTGCACTCTTCCATGAAAAAATCCACCGCACCGCGTCCGGCATTTTCCATGAGCACCCGTCCGGGAATGCCGAATTCTTCAATGGTATAGCGGTCCATCTCCTGCATCTGTTTTGCTGTAACAAGAAACATTGCCGATCACTCCCATATGCTATTTTTCAGACATCACAATTGTCAGAACAGCCTCCGGGGTCTCAATAACATCCCCGTGGCGTATTTTTCTTCTTTTCCGGTGTTCGGCCTGCCCGTTCACCATGACATGGCCGGCCTGGATCCGGAACTTTGCCTCCCCGCCGCTGGCCGCCAGGTTCTCAAACTTCAGAATTTTATACAGTTCCACCGGTTCCACGGCAATCTCAACCTGCCGCCGGGTTTGCCTGTCATCTGTCATGACGTATTATGTCCTTTACAGTACAGCCATTGTCTGTCACGGATGAAAAATATTTTCATGCATCTGGGGCGGTTTTCTGGGCAGCTGCGCCGCTTTTCCACAAGTGCCTTGAATTTCATGATTTTTCTCCAACCGTATTATTGATTCCTTTCCAGCTCCTGCCTGGCAGTTGATTACGGTGATTTTTTCTTTCTTTTATCTCTCACCAGATATGAGTTGCCAGGGCCTCTCTTGAGCTCAAACAGATCAATGGCCTTAAAGAGGCTGCTTAAATTTTTGTATCCGTAATTTCTTGTATCGAATGATGTTTTATTGGATATATGTGATCCTACCGGACCGAGCGCCGCCCAGCCATTATCTTCCTCTGTTGCTTCTATTGCCTGCCTCAGCAGGTTAAGGAGTTTTGTGTCAGACTTGATATTTTTGGTTTTTTCAGGCGCTGACCCATTCTGTTTCGGTTCCATATCAAGGTATAAGAACTTGGAACACGCGTTAACAAAGGGTGAAGGGGTTTTGCGTTCTCCAAACCCTAAGACGACTTTCCCCTCTGCAAGGGCCCGGGTAACCATTGGTGTAAAATCACAATCTGATGACACAAAGCACATGACATCTATGTTCTTTGTATACATGACATCCATTGCATCAATTACCAGGGCAATGTCTGAAGCATTTTTGCCTTTGGTCAGGTCGTACTGCTGTATCGGCTGTATGGCGTACTCATTCAATAAATCTTCCCAGGATTTAAGTGTAGGGCTTTTCCAATTACCATAAGCCTTTCTTATCGTGACCACCCCGTATTTTGCCACTTCACTGAGTACATCTTCAAACTTGCCCGCTGGCGCATTGTCTGCATCTATAAACAATGCTATCTTTTGACTATTTTCATTCATTGATACTATGCACCT
>JAZBPL010000170.1:0-19777 GCA_036351635.1 Desulfotignum sp. | reverse complement strand
GATTCGGCAATGGAAACAGTGCGGTCTCCCAGCAGGTTGACATAACTGGCCATTTCATTGTCATACCAGCCGTAGATAACCGCCTGGGTGACCTGGATACTGCCCACATGGTCCTGGATGGTTTCCAGCACCTCTTTGTCAATACCCCGCATATGCGCCAGATTGATATTAATGGCCCCGGTGCGTGTATGCGTTTCATGTCCCTCGATTACCGCTGCTGCCCTGGGGGTGCCGATAATATCAGAGGAAACGTTCTGGTCACCGGAATAGACCAGGTAGCTGCCCTTGTTCTGCGCTGTGTTCTGGTAGATTTCGTTGATGAGATCCCGGCGGATGGGCTTTTTGTTCAATTCTTCCTGAAAATTCATAACCAGAATGATCAAAGAACCTGTGGAAGTGGGAATCCGCACCGATTCTGCAATGAACCCGATGGTTGCCATTTCAGGAATGACCAGCTGCAGGGTTTTGGCTGCCCCGGTGGTGGTCAGTATAATATTGTTCATGATGGACCGGTTTTTACGCAGGTCTTTTGCCTGGGTTTTGGGGAGCCGGTCCAGGACCTGCTGTGATCCGGTGGCTGCATGCACGGTGGCCATGGAAGCGGACAAAACCCTGTCAATGCCGAAATAATCCAGCAAAGGCTTGATCATATGGGCCAGACAGGTGGTGGTGCAGGAGGCATTGGAGATCACTGCATGGCGCACCGGGTCATAATCTTTGTCATTGATGCCCATTACCGTGGTAACACTGTCTTCCGGCATGGATGCCCCTTGTTTCAGCTTAAATGGTGCAGAGGCAATGACTTTGGCCGCACCTGCTTCCAGATGGCCCCGGATGGATCCGGATGGATTGTCCGGCGGCTGGTTGGGATCCAGAAACTGGCCGGTTGTATCCACCACAATATCCACCTTGTTCTGTGCCCACTGGATATCTTTGGGGTTGCGGAACTGCCGTAAAATCTTTACCGGAATGCCGTTGACCTGCAGACTGGCATCTGCCTCGTTGACATCCGTTATCACAGGCTGTGCCTGGAACCCGTTCAAAAAGGCTGCCAGACTGCCGTAGGTGGAGTCCCGTTCAAGATAATGTACAATATCCGACAGCCCCCCACCGACTTCCCGGCCCACATTGATGACGATTTTTTTGAAATATTTACGTCCGGCATGGTGCCACAAAGTCAGCTTGCCGATACGCCCCAGACCGTTTATACCCAGGATTGTACTGTGGTTGGAATTCATGATTCACCTCAACTTTAATTGTGGTTGACGTTGATTTCTCCTTTAAACACAAAGCCTTTGTTCCCATCAATGCTGATATAATCCCCCACCTTCATTTTTCGGCCTGCCAGGTGACAGATTTTTTCGGTTTCACTGCATTCCAGGTTCTCACACCCCACCACACAGGTTTTGCCAAGGTTGTATGCCACCACGGCTGCATGGGATGTCAATCCCCCTTTTGCAGTCAATATACCGTCGGCTGCATCTATTTCCAGAATATCGTCAGGCACGGTATCGTTGCGCAGCAGTATCAGGTGGGCATCCGGGTCCTGGCGGCGGAAGGCATCAATTTCCTTGAGGGTAAATACGATGCGGCCGCTCATGGCCCCGCCGGAAACCCCGGTGCCCTGGCCCAAAAATGCCTCCCGCAAAGAGGTTTCATCAGCAATGAACTCAGGTTGCTTTTTGTGGTCCCCAAGAGAAAGATCCCGTGCCTGGAGAATAAAAAGATCTTCAGGTTCCTGTCCTTCAAAGGTAAATTCCATTTCCTGGGGGTTCCATCCCCGTTTATAAATAAGGTTCTGGACAATGTTTTTGAGCTGCCCATAAATCCGGGGAAAGGCCTTTTCCAGGCTGATCTTTGTATCCCGCTTTTCCAGCTCCCGCTGCATTTCTGAAATGGGAAGGGTTCTCACAAGACCTGCCACCACATCTTCCCCCTGATTTCCAATGGTAAAATCCCCCCACAGCCTGATGGCATCCCCGGGCAGTTTGGGGCTGTGGCTGAAGGCCACGCCGGAGCCGGACTGCCGGGACAGGTTGCCAAACACCATGGACTGTACGGTGACAGCCGTTCCCCAGTCATCGGATATCCCCATGATCCTGCGGTAATCAATGGCCCGGTTGGAATTCCAGGAAGAAAACACCTTGTGGATGGCAAGGAACAACTGGTCCATGGGAGATTCCACAATATCGATGCCGGCCAGCAGCAGCTGGTTTTTATAGGCCAGGGCAACCGCTTTCATCTGCTGGCCTGTGAAATGGCGCTTGAAATCTATGCCGGCATGTTTTTTATGGACGGCAATGATCTGGTCGAATTCATCCCTGTGTATACCAAAAGTCATGCCGTACTGCTGGAGAAACCGGCGGTAACTGTCCCATGCAAACCAGGGGTTGCCGGTTTTTTTTGCAATGGCGGCAGCAATCTCTTCATTTATGCCCACGTTCAGAAACGAATCCATCATGCCGGGCTGGGAAATGGAAGAGCCTGAGCGCACAGACAGCAAAAGCGGTTTTCCTGGATCACCACAGGACAACCCCGTCTGCTTTTCCAGGCGGGAAAGCATGGTTGCCACCAGTTGTTTGAAGTTTACAGCAGCCGGGCTGTAGGAATCGATAAGGTCCAGGCACCGGAACACCTCAGTGGTGATGATGAACCCGTCAGGCACTTTCACGCCCAAATGCTTGAGCCGCATCAGATTCCAGCCCTTGTTCCCCAGAAAAATAATATTCTGGTTCATGAGCTGCTCATCCCCTATGGGGGTGACCGCACATTTGGGGTCATAGTTGAGCAGAACACTCAGTTCATCCTGGGACAGTTTTTCCGACTGGCGGAACAGGGTATGCAGAATGCGGTTCAAAAAAACATCCAGCTGCTGGAGTCCCAGGGAGGTAGCAATGCGGTCCCTGAAAAAAACGTCCGCTGCCCGCTGGTCCAGTTTTTTTGCCATTTTTTCATCCAGGTGATCCTGATCAGCAATACTGCCGGGCAGAAATTTTTCCTGGATCTGGTCTTTGCCGATACGGGCTTCTATCTGCCGCAGGTTGGCGGAATGGATATTATGAAAATAATCGTTGATGATATCTGCCACAGCACGGACAAACCCCTTGAAAATATCCAGATACTGGGTAAAGGAACAGGTGGTGATGTTCACCGAATATTTTAAGAATTCCATCTGGATATCCAGTTTGTTGGAAACAATACCATCCAGGCTCAGGGCCTTGCGAAACAGGGTGAGAATGGCATAAATCCGCACAAAGGTGGGCTTGGTTATCAGCCGCAGATCAATGCTGCTGATCAAATCTTCAAACAGGACATTGACGATGCTTTCAATACGCAGGGTCAGCCCCAGTGCATCAAACTTGGGTTCATTATAGCTGCCGTACATGGAAGGAATATCCACCGCAAAATGGCGCTTGTGGTAAATGGCTTCATTGACCTCATAGATTCTATCACTGAGAATGATATCCTTGAGTTCGCCCATATAATTGAGCAGAAACTCAATTTTGGTTTCCAGATCAGATTCTTCCAGAGCGGCTGCCAGCCGCCGCGGTTCCGGCATATAGTCGGCTTTGAAGTTGGACAGATAGGATTTGAGCTCCAGGTGGTCCACCCCGTATTTTTCATTGAGCAGCCGGTAAAACCGCAGGGCCAGCCGGACCCTGTGCCGGTCCAGTTCCGTTACATTGTCCACCGCTTCAATAAATTTATCCAAAGCTTCCTGGCGGTACATGAGAAAATCTCTGGGATGGGGTAGTTTTTTGTCTTCCAGGTACCGCAGAATTTTTCCCGGACCATCCACAAACCGCCCGGATGCCTCTATCTCATCATAGATGGATGGCGGTACAAACGGCTGCAGCGGTTTTTTGTCCCCTGTTTTCCAGAAAATCATCACCTGCTGGATAAAATCCACGATACGGCTGGAACTTTCCACATGGCACTGCTTGCGTAGAAAATGGACGAGCCGGTCCCGGCGGTGGCAGGATTCATCCAGCTGGGTGGAAATATCCCTGAGGCTGCCTTCCGCACCGATCTCATTGAAAAATGCCGGCAGCAGCCGTGCCAGCTGCTTGACCAGGTTGTACACCTTTTTGATATCCGCATTGAGAAACCGGGTAATATCCCTTGGAAACAGATCTGTATCCCTGATAAACACCCCGCCGATGGACAAAGAGATGATCAGGGCAGACAGCAGACGTTTGGATTTTTTCGGCTGCTGGCTGATAAGGCTTAAAAACACCCGGATATTTTTCACATGGGCGGTATTTCCCTTGATCTGCCAGTCTTCTCCTGTCCCCTGTATCATGGGAAATTGAAATCCATGGTTCACCGCCCGGTCAATAAAATGGTTAATCAATTCCACCTTGCCGGTTTTATAGACCGCATCCCCGATTTTGTGAATACAGTCTAAAACCGTTTCCGGATAACGGCCCTTGTGCTCTTTGAGCAAAGAAAAGGTCTGGTTGACAATGGGGATATCTTTTTTAAAATCCTCGTCTCCGATGAGAAGGGTCAAGGTCTGGTTGATATCGTGCAGGCAGTCTTTATGTATCATGGAAAGTCCGGGCACATGGATGGCATAAAACAAAAAAGTCAGTTTCAGGTGCCTGCCATAGGTTTCATCTGTGCAATGCTGCAAGATCTGCCGTCCCACGGTTTTAAAAATATTCACAAACGCCCGGAATCCGGTCAGCCGGACCAATGCTTCTGTCAGGTCAAATGAAGCATAATCCTGGTTGCGGCAAAGGATTTCCAGCTCCTGCTGCCAGGCGGTTATCCTGGCATGGGAAATTTGGTGAAACACCTGTTCAAGTGCCGGATTGAGCCGCCATTCATCAATATTTTCCTGCATCCAGGCAACCGGATCATCCTGTTCCAGCCAATAGGCAAAAGTGCTTTTGTAAAACCGTATGAGCAGACGGTTTATACTGGCCGCCCATTTGCTGTCTTCAGCTTTAATCCCTTGGGCTGCTGTCTGGTCCAGAACCAGTCTGGCCAGTTTATCAGGCTGGTAATAGGAGGTAACAAAGAAAAAAAATGCGTTGTCCTGATATTTGAGAAGCCGGTTGACAGCCTTTTCCATGACGGTGAAAAACACCGGCAGCCGGTCTTCTGATTCTTTGGCCAGGTGGTGGAGAAGCAGCATGAGGTTATCTGAAGCAGCTGACTGAACCTGTCTTTCAGCGCTGTCTTCAAAGGCTGACAAAAAAATGTCTGAAAAAATGGACAGGGCTGCCGCCCCTTTTTCATGGGATTTGTAGAGATAAAAATAATGCAGGGAAAAATGCCTGGCTTCATTGACGATAAATTCCCAGTTTTTATAGGGGTGGGAGAGCTCCTTGAGGAAAATCTCCATTCTGTTTAAAATCCCCACATACCCGTCAAAAATTTCCAGTAGCTGCTGGTATTTCACATCAATGGATACGTCAACCCGGGTATCGGAGAGATTCACCTCAAGGGCTTTTGATTTCACGAAATAACCTCATGGTAATGAAATGCAATATAATTATGTTATCTGCCTCTCTATACCAATCCGATCCGGTTTTTTCAACTCAAGAATTGGGCCTGTGCAAACCATTTGGTTGATTCTTGCTGGTTTTTCTTATATGATTTCCCAAATAACCATGAAACAAAAATCACCCATACGTTTTTCCATTAATACAATTACCATAAATTAAGGAGTTTGTTCATGAATGATGCATCGCAATTCACGCTCTACAGTGGTGGTCACCGGGGCGCGGAAGCGGAATTCGGCAGACTGGCTGGGCAGTATGGCATAAAAGAGGTCAATTTCTCCTTTGAAGGCCATAAGCCAGACCGCCAGTCCGGCATCCGGGTGCTCACCCCGGAAGAATTAAAAAAAGGAGATATCAGTATGGATATCGTTTCCACACGCATGGGACGCTCCTTTTCCAAAGCAGATAAAATCCGGAAAGTTATCCAGTCTATTTTCCATATGGTCAACAACGGGTACCAGATTTTTGTGGTGGGATGGATTTTGCCGGATAAGACGGTCAAAGGCGGTACCGGCTGGGGTGTTGAGCTTGGAAAATTGTTCAACCGCCCCTTGTTTGTCTATGAACAGGACCGCAATGACTGGTTTTCCTGGGTGGATAATGATTGGCAGAAGGTAACCCCGCTCATCACCCATAAAAATTTTTCCGGCACCGGTACCCGGAACCTGACGGATGATGCAAAAAAAGCGATGGCAGAGCTGTTTGAGCGCTCCTTTTAGTTTACCTGTTCCGCCATCCATGATTCAAAATCCAGGACCAGTTTCAGGGGCTGAGGCAGATCCTGTTGCCTGGCCTGCTTTCCATCCTGGTAGTGATCCGGATCTTTGTAGTGATCCGGATCTTTTTTTCCCTGCTGCGCTTTATTATGCACAGATGCTTTTTTGGGATACGGCGCCAATGCCGGTTCCGGCAGGGCTGTTGCCGATTCCCTGCCGGCCGGTGCCTTGCTGCCCCGGTCATCCAGCAGGAGCTGCTTGATGGATGCCACCTCTTCCAGAAGATACGTCATGCGGGCCTCAATGGTGGACAACATCTGTTCAACCTGGTCTGCCCGGGGCTTTTTTTCAGTTTCTTTTGCCCTGCCGCTGCCCATAAGCTCCAGGCACTGGTCCCAGAATATTTCCATGGGAAGATCACCGGCAGCCCCATCCTTGAGCTTCATGGCCAGAGACCGGATGCAGCGGGATGCGGCAGACCCGGGAAAAAGCATGGTGAAAGGAACTTGGGATACGACGGAAATGGGTACATTGGCATCCCGGGCCACAATTCCCAGGGCAGTAATTTTAAGGGATAAAAATTTCTTGACCGTCTTTTTCAGCTTGGCATAGGCAGATCTGGCCGATGCTGCGGTTTTCACCTGGTTGACCACCACCCGGACCGGCGGCAGGCCCCGTACGTTACCTCTGGAAAGCACCTTCAACAACGAATAGGCATCTGTCAGGGATGTGGGCTCCGGGGTGATCACAAGAACCATCTGATGGGATGCCCGGCAGAAGGCCATGACCTGGGCAGAAATGCCCGCAGATGTATCAAAAATAAAATAATCATAACTGCCCATCTGCAAAAACGCCTGGATCAGACGCTGGGCTTCGGCGCCAGTGAGGTCTGCCATTTTTTCCACCCCTGAGCTGCCGGGAATGATATCAATGCCCTGGAAATTGCGCACCATGATATCCTCCAGTTTTTTTTCGCCGGTGAGGACCGCATCAAGGCCATGTTCCGGAAAAATACCGGTGAGGACATTGACATTGGCCAGTCCCAGGTCGGCATCAAAAAGGCAGACCCTGTGACCCTGTGATGCCAGGCACAGAGACAGGTTCAGGCTGATGCTGGTTTTTCCCACACCCCCTTTTCCACTGGTGATGGTAATGACGTTCGCCATGGTCAGGTTTCCTGTTTGACGGGAATTGCCAGGATCATTATCCGGTTCCCCTGTTTTTCAAAAGAAAATGCAACAGCCCGGCAGCGGTAGTTTTCGATGACAGCCTGATGCTGCTTTTGGATAAATTGTAAAAATGCCGGCTTTCGCCCGGGCTGCGCAATGCATCCCATCTGCTGCCGTGTCTGTTCATATGTTTCATACAGTTGTAAAATTTTATCTTTTTCACGCACAGGATCACTGATTTTTACAGAAATGTCAGGCGCAGGGGACAGGTTTCGGTTTTTTTGTGCCGAATTTTCCTGTGCATGCTCTGCCGCCGGCTGGTCCTGTCCATTTTCTTCTGTTTTTTGGGGATCAAAGCTTTTCTGGTACAGTATTTTAAAAAACCAGGAAAATCCGGAAAAGGAAACAAAAACCGGGGTGAGCCGGTACTGGGGAAATTTTTTGTCCAGTTCAGCAATAAAACATAAGGCATCCGGGTCTGTAATTGCGCACAAAAGGGTTTCTTCCTTGAGGACCAGCGGAATAATCTGGTGCCTGCCTGCCTCGGCAGCCGGTATGATACTGGAAAGCGTTTTGCGCTTTTTTTCTGAAAAAACAATATCGCTGATGGAGCGCAGCGGAATGCGAAACAGGTCCAGGAGCATCTGCTGGATCACCGGTTTCGGCACCTGGTTTTCTTCCAGCAAAAGCCCCAGAAAAGGCATTCCGGTTTCAGCAGACCTGGCTGAAAGCTGGGCCACCCGGCTGGCCGGCAGCAGGTTCTGGGATACCAGCCGGTCCTGCAGACTGATGAGTTTGTTGTTTTTTTTCAGAGCCTGGTAGGTTTCCACCGGTGTGAGCAGATTGAGGTCACAGAGGATGGAACCGAAGAGGCGGCGGTTTTTGCCGGATTTGTCTTCTGTCCCATTTGCCTGGATGGCCAGGACCCGGTCAATATCATTGCAGTGGATCAGGCCTTCCTGTTCCAGAATGCTGCCGGTTTTCAATCCTTTGTTTTCTGTCATGGGACAGCTTCTCCGGAAACAGGCAGGAAAATGGTAAACCTGGTGCCTTTTTCCACCTGGCTGTCACAGGTGATCCTGCCGTTCAGCTGCTTGACAATGCCATGCACAATGGCAAGGCCAAGACCGGCATTTTTTTTCCCTTTTTTGCTGCTGTTATAGGGTTCAAATATTTTTTCCATGATTGTCGGTGCAATGCCCGGACCGTTATCGGAAATCGTGATTTCAATGTACCCGGGAAGTTGTTTTTTTTCACCAATGAGAATTTTGGCGGATTCCTGCCGGAATTGGGTGTGTATCGTTATTTCCCCGCCTTTTTCCATGGCTTCTGCGCCATTTTTTATCAGATTGATGAAGACCTGCTTGATCCCGTTGGGGTCTGTTTTGATCCGGGGCAGATGGGGATCCAGGTGCATGACCGTGTCTATCTGCCGGGGCAGGAGGATGGATTTTTTGACTATTTCCATCATCCGGGTACACAACTGGTTCACATCCACCATCTCAAATCCGGAAATCCTGGGGCTTGAAAAACTGGACAACCCGTCCAGAAGCAGAGAAACCCGGCCCATCTCTTCTTTTACCACAGACAGTTCCTCCTGGGCCGGATGTTTGCCCGGCAGCTTTAAACTCAGGCTTTCCAGATAGTTTCTGATGATGGCGATGGGGTTGTTTATCTCATGGATGACCTTGTCTGTCATGGTGGCAAAGGCTTCCATTTTTTTTTCACTGACACGGTCGGCATGTTCCTGAAGCATCCAGATATTTTCCAGACAGATACCGGTCTGCCGGGAAAAAATATCCACAATGCCCTGACTGGCGCTAATTTGGTGAAACAGATCCTTATCGCCCCCCAGGACCATGGTTCCCATCATTCTACCCGCAGACCGGATGGGCAGGGCATAAAACCCGCTGGTCTCCAGCAGCCGCAGGATCTGGATGTCAGAGACCGCCAGGCGGTCCTGCCGGTCAATACTCATCTGGGGGGCTGCTTTTTTCACAGTTTTAACAATCAGGCTGGTCTGATTTGACAGGGGCAGGGCCACCCGTTTGATGACCTGATGGTTTTTATCCTGGCTGCTGCATGCACCGATCAGCAAATCTTTTTTTTCATCCAGAAAAAAGAAAAATATACGGGGTACATGAAACAGAATCCTGAACCCTTTTTCCACCACCCCCATAATGGATTCCGTATCCCGGGCTTTCACCAGGTTTTCCAGGGTGCCGTAAACCAGGGAGACATCGGCAACTGCTGCAGCAACATTGTTTTCAGCCGCCGGGTGGTCTTTGGCATCCAAAGAAATATCCAGATGCCGCGCCAGATCCATGACCTCATTCTGTGTCTGTGCTACCATCTGCTCGATGCGGGCCTGGTGAATGCCTGTGAGCACAGCCATTTCTGCCATGTCTGCCTGTGTTTCATTGCCTGACAACAGGTTGGCTGCATAAATGGTCCTGATATGGGCCAGTTCCCCCTGGATTTTTTCAGGGGGTTCATGAAGAAACAACACGGCATCGGCAACCAGGGGATTGAGTTGCCACTGCCGGAACAGCCAGGCACTCACCTGGGGGGTATCTGTCTGGAACACAGCCATTTCTGCCCGGGCAGCTTCCTTTTCCATGGCATTGGTTTTCAATATAGGCGCATATTCTTCGGGAAAAGTCTGCATCAGGGCCAGGCGGCCGATGTCATGAAGCAGTCCGGCCAGAAAAAATTCATCCAGATTGCCCAACCCCTGTTCTTTTGCCAGATTTTCCGCCAGGAGTGCACAGGTATAGGAATGATACCAGAACTGCCCCATATTGAATCCAGGAAGTTTTCTGGAAAGGCTGAAAAAATGCAGGGCTGCGGATGAAATGGCCAGATTGCGTATGGTGTCCACCCCCAGATATACCACGGCATTTTTTATTGTGGTAACCTCCTGCCGCAGGTTCACATAGGATGATCCCATGATCTGGAGAAGCTTGGCTGTCAAAGAGGGATCTGTGGAAATAATCCGGGTCAGTTCCCTGGTGCTGGAATCGTCGTTGTTGCAGGCCTTTACCAGGGCAACCATGACCTGTGGCAGCTGTGGCAGATGCCTGGACTGTCCCAGTTTTTCAAATACGTTGTTCACCCGGATCCGATCCAAAAAAAGCTGCGTTGGGGGTTTTTGCTCTTTTACTCATGGTTTTTATAGTTATTTTACCACCACAAATCAATAGGTTTAAAAAATAATCGCAATGATTTATTATACGCTGAATTGTGATGATGCTGACGCAAACCATTACCCCAAGGAAAGTGTTCCCATGTTTACACCCAATGACCTGATTGACATTGCCGCAAAAATGGAAAAAAATGGACAGGCCATTTACCTGGCAGCCAAAAAAAAAGTAGACAGCCGCACCCTGAAATCCCTGCTCCAATGGATGGCAGATGAAGAAGCCGCCCACCAGGGGTGGTTTTTGGAACAAAAAGATACCTGGAGAGCGGCCGCAGATCAAACAGATCTGGAAACCATGCTGCCGGATGTGATCAAAGAGATGATGGGGGACAAGACACTGTCTCTGGATGATGTGGATTTTTCCCGGATCCGGACGGCCTCTGACATGCTTGACACCTTTGTGACCTTTGAAAACGATACCATATTGTTTTATGAATTTCTCCAGGCTTTTGTACAGGATACCCAAGCCCTGGCCGGGCTGGAAAAAATCATCAAAGAAGAAAAAACCCATGTGGAAAAACTGACGGACATGATCCAGGCCATCTCCAGCAAAAAAATCAGTGAACAGGCTTTTTACATATAAACAAGCACGGTTCAGGGGTGGCATTTTTTATACCCGTGATTATCTTGTAAGTCAAGGCAAACATGATCCTGCTCTAAAGACACCATGCAAAGGGGGTATACATGACACCCGGACGTTCACATACCGCGCTTGATTTTCTGCATTTTGAGAACCGCTTTGTCCGAAACCTGCCGCCGGACCCGGAACCATCCAATTTCCGCCGCCAGGTGGTGAATGCCTGCTTTTCCCGGGTAGCCCCCACCCCGGTGTCTGCACCGCAGCTGGTGGCGGTCTCTCCGGATGCCGCAGCATTGCTGGACCTGGATGAAAAAGCCTGGCATTCGGATCTGTTTGTGCAGGTGTTCTCCGGCAACCACCTGCTTGCCGGCATGGATCCGTTTGCCATGTGTTACGGGGGCCACCAGTTCGGCAACTGGGCCGGTCAGCTGGGGGATGGCAGGGCCATAAACCTGGGAGAGGTCATCAACAGCCAGGGCGGCAGGTGGATACTCCAGCTCAAGGGTGCCGGACCAACCCCGTATTCCCGCAGCGCAGACGGTCTGGCTGTGCTCCGGTCATCCATACGGGAATTTTTGTGCAGCGAAGCCATGTATTTTCTGGGAATTCCCACCACCCGCGCCTTGAGCCTGACCCTCACAGGAGAGGCTGTGGAAAGGGACATGTTCTATGACGGCCACCCCAAAGAGGAACCCGGGGCCGTGGTCTGCCGCCTGTCTCCGTCATTCATCCGGTTCGGCAATTTTCAGATCCATGCCGCCAGGCAGGAACACACAGTGCTGCAGCAGCTGATGGACCATACCATCCAGACCGATTTTCCCCACCTGGGAGAACCCGGTCAGGACACCTATATCCAGTGGTTCAATGAGGTATGTGAGACCACCTGCTCTCTGGTGCTGGACTGGATGCGGGTGGGATTTGTCCACGGGGTGATGAACACGGACAATATGTCCATTCTTGGCCTGACCATTGACTATGGCCCATATGGATGGCTGGAAAGCTACGATCCTTTATGGACACCCAATACCACGGATGCACACGGCCGGCGCTACTGCTTTCAGAACCAGGGCCAGATCGCCCTGTGGAACCTGGCCCAGCTGGCCAGTGCCCTGTACCCGGTGATCCATGATGCCGCGCCCTTGAAAGCGGCACTGGAAGATTTTTCCCGTTCATTTCAACAGGGCTGGCAGACCATGATGGTACAGAAACTGGGGCTTGAACGGTTCCATCCGGACACGGATAAATCTCTGATCAAAAGCCTTCTCACCCTGCTCCAGGCCCGGGAAACCGATTATACCCTTTTCTTCAGAGGCCTTGCCCGGGTGCAGTTTTCCAAAACCCTGTCTGAAAATGATACTACCCCGGTTCCCGGTCCCATCAAAGAGGCCCTGTACCAGCCGGACCAGATCCATCAGTCATATGAAAAACAGCTGTCTGACTGGCTGCGGCAATACCACAGCCGGATCACCCGGGAGAAGGCCCCCAGAAAGGTGCAGAAAAAACAGATGAACCAGCTGAACCCCTTGTACGTCCTGCGCAACTACCTTGCCCAGATGGCCATAGACAAGGCGGAAAACAATGATTTTTCCATGGTGCATGAACTGCTGGAGGTGATGAAAACCCCCTATGACCGCCAGCCGGGAAAAGAAACATTTGCACAAAAGCGCCCGGAATGGGCCCGCAACAGGCCCGGGTGCTCCATGTTGTCCTGCAGTTCGTGAAATCTGTCTGCTAGGGCAGTGCCGCCGGCTTGTGCACCGTAAGCTGGGGAAAGGGAATTTCCCAGTTGTTTTGGGTACAGGCATCTGTGCACCACCGCTGGATTGCCCGGGAAATCCGGTTGTACAGGGGTGCCATTTTCCCGTCAAAATCTGCGATCACCACAAGATCCAGTGATGATGATCCGGCTGCGGCAAATTCCACCCTGAGGTTCAGCAGCGATTCTGCATACGCTTCTGCCTCCAGCTGGTTCCGGATATGGGCTTCCAAAATATCCAGCACCGCATGGGTGGCTTGTCCCTGGAGATTGTAGGATATGCCGAAACCGATTTTCAGCCGGAAATTCACGGACAGGTTCATTGGCGTCATGCCCAGAAAATCAGGGGTCTGGTACACCTTTTTGGCCCCTCCCCGCAGGACCAGTTCCACCATTTCATGGGACAGGCTGGTGACACATCCCCTGGTCCCGTCCGAAAGGATCACCCAGTCATTTTTCCGGCAGGGAAACCAGGGTTCGTGGCGCTGAAAGGGCCGGGACGTCAGATCCATGAGGGCTGCAATGGGAAGCCGCAGGCTCTGTCCCAGATCAGGGTTTTCAAACAAAGAATACATGTTGATGCGTTTCACCAGCCAGGGAACCCCCTCGTACACGACCCGCTCACCTTCCCGTACCGCCCCGATATTGAGCATCAGGCGGCTCTGGTGCCAGAACCGGGGCAGGGTGTGTTTGGCTGCCCACCCCAGCCCCATGAGAAAAATTATGGCCAGGGACAAAAGCACCCAGTCCTCAAACAGATAAAACACCAGAATCACCACAAGCAGTGCTGCCAGAAACGTCATAACCCGGAACAGAAGATCCAGTGCCCGGAGATGAAACGGCCGGTACTGGGCCGTGTATCCGGGAATGTATTTGACCAGAGACAGGTAGGCAAACCGGATCAGCAGCACGATACTGATACAGGAAACAAGGGCGATAAACAGAAACAACCCCCTGTTTTTAAAAAAATTCTTGATGGAAACCTGGGAGCTTTCAATAAGCGACTGTTCTTCTGACTCCAGCTCGGACAGCTGCATCTGGGTGATTTCCAGTTTGCTCAGGATCTGGTTTTCCACCCCCTGCCATTCAGGCACCAGTTTTTCCAGGTGCTGTTTCAGGGTCTTGTCCCGGGTGCGGGCGATCAGGTCCATCAGGTTTTCATTGGCCTGCCGGACAACGGGTTTGCGTTCCTGGTAATAGGAAAGTTCCTCTTTGAGCTGTGTTTTTTCCCGGGCCTTCTGGGTAAGCCGTTTGAGTTCGGTTATGCCGGGTTCTATAAGGGAGACCAGTTCATCTTTCCAGTTGAACGGCGCTTCTTTTTGTTCTTCAAACAAACCAATATCCACACCCGTGGCAATGCGCTCAAAATCCTGGCTGGCCGAGGCCAGCATCTTGTCCAGCCTGACCAGTTCATCTGCCAGGTTTTGTTTTTGTGTTTCCGATGTGGTGGCTGCGATATCCTGTTGTTTTTCAGCTATCCGCTGTTCCAGGTTCTGCTTGAGTGCAATGATGGACTCCAGCATATCCAGGGGGCCTGATTCAGCAGGTCCTGGTGGGTCCTGCAGCACATCCTGGGCACCAACAGAAAATGCCATTCCCAGCAGGCCTGCCAGCAAGAAAACCATTACCGCATAGATCCGCACCCTGCCCATTTCGGCTCCTTTTTTTTCCATCATCTGTTTGCCGCCATATCCTGTTTCAGACCAGACACCAGGTCCTCCACCCGGGCCTGAATCTGTTTTCCCACAAGGGCTGCACCTTCTGCATCTGCTGCTTCGGGCAGATCCCAGTACACGGTTTTCACCCCTGGTATGGGCGTTATATCCGGTTCCAGGCATACCGCACATACCGGCAGATTATTTGTGAACTCTTCATCCATGAGTGTATCCAGGGCCTGAGGAAGCCGGTATTTGATATCAATGCCCTGTTGTGCCATAAAATGCAAGGCCAGCGGATCGATATCTTCAGCAGGCTGGATACCGGCGCACAAAACCCGGGTGTCGCCTTTGGCTGCCTGTTTTGCAAATGCCGCAGCCATCTGGGTTCTGCAGGCATTTTTGGCGGAAACAAAAACCAGCGCCGGTTTGTTCTGCACCGCGGCCATCACCCGGGCGGCGGCTTTCTGGATATCAGTATCCACCCCGGGCACCTGTGCAACCGCACCGGCAGACTCCACTTTTTTATAGGTCAAAGATTCTGCAAATTCCGCAGAAATGGCATCAAAAAAATATTTTGCTGTCAGTTCCACCCCCTCAAACAACCGTTTGCCGCCCGAGGCTGCCGCAGACAAAAGCACCCCCTGTCGGCACCCTGCATCAGGATCAGCCAGCTTCAGCTTGTACTTGCGGCCCCAGAACATCTGGCACCGGTCAATCAGGATCTTTGCCTGGGCAGACACATTGTAGAAAAACACGGGGGATGCCAGCACCACCACGTCGGCCCGGCGGATGAGGCCGTAAATGTGGGGCTCCATCTCATCCTTTATGGGACAGAACCCTTTTTTTTCACACACGATCAATTCTCTGCATGGCGCGATATCCAGCCCGTCCGTGCGGATGACCCGGGTTCTGGCGCCCTTTTGTTCACAAGCCTGTAAAAATTGTGTCAACAGATAGTCTGAATTGCCTTTTTTGCGCGGACTTCCCTGCAGTCCCAGAACAAGCATGAGAGCCTCCTTTTCTGGTGATGGTTTTCTATAAAAAGATGCTATTTCCGGCCGGATGTCAAGGAAATCTTCTGCTTGAAAAAACAAAGAAACAGATTTATGCTTACTGCATTTCCAGCACCTGATGCTGGATTTTGTGTCTCAACGGTTTAACCAAGGAGGATACATGGATTTTGTCATTATCGGCGGGGATGCCGCCGGCATGAGCGCTGCCAGCCGTGCCAGACGGCAGTATCCCGACCTCAGGATCACGGTGCTGGAACAAAGCCGTGACGTGTCCTACAGCGCATGCAGCATGCCCTACAACATTGCCGATGCCCAGACTCCCATGGATACGCTTGTGGTCCGGACAGCTGCAGAATTTATCGAGAAACACAGGATCGATCTGCGCACCGGGCACACAGTCACTGCCATCCAGCGTGACAAAAGAGAGGTATCCGGCAGAACCGCAGACAACGCACCGTTTTGCACAGGATACGACAAACTGCTCATTGCCACCGGAGCCGCACCCACTATGCCTGATATGCCCGGCAAAGAGCTGCTCATGCCTTTAAAACAGCTGGAGCACGGCCGACAGATCAAACAGGCCATACAGGACCGCGAGGTGAAAAATGCCGCCATCATGGGTATGGGATATATTGCCCTGGAGATGTGCGAAGCCCTCACCGCCCGCGGTATCCATGTCAGCATGGTCAAGCCGTCATCCCGGTTTTTGCCCTGGCTGCCGAAGGAAATGGCACAGATTGTCCAGGAGGAAGTGTCCAAAAACGGGGTTGACCTCCACCTGGGCACTACTGTGACATCCATTGAGAAAACAGGGGACAGGGTGCGCCTGCTGTGTGACAACACCACGCTGGATTCTGACCTGGTCCTGGGTGCCACAGGGGTGCGCCCCTGCAGTGAACTGGCCCGGGATGCAGGCCTGGCACTGGGTGTTTTTGATGCCATCAGCGTGGACCCATACCTGCGTACCTCAGATCCGGAAATTTTTGCAGCCGGCGACTGCGGGGATGCCTTTCATGTGGTCACGGGGAAAAAAACCTGGATACCCCTTGCCCTGCGGGCAAACCGGGCCGGCTGGGCGGTTGCCGACAATCTGTTTGGAGAAAAAACATCCCTACAGGGTGTGGCAGGCACCGCCGTATTCAAGGTGTTTGACATGGCTGTGGCAAGATCCGGTCTGACCCTGTCCGAAGCCGAAAAAGCGGGATTTTATCCGGTGGAAAACCATATTACCAGCTGGTCCCGGGTGAAGTGGCAGCCGGGTGCGGCAAAAATCCATGTGAACATGGTGGGGGACAAAAAAACCGGGAAGCTTCTGGGTGCCCAGATGGCAGGGACGGACGGGGTTGCCCACAGGATCAATGCCGTGGCCGTGGCCCTGCATGCAGGCATGTCTGTTGCAGATTTTATCCAGACAGACCTGGCCTATGCACCGCCTTTCAGTCCCACCTGGGACCCCATGCTCACGGCGGCCATTCAACTGGAAAAAAAACTATAGCCTGAAACCGGTCATATCAGAAATCATCGCGCCGGGCACCTGCGCCTGCCTGTCGCTATGTTTGTCAGCGCTGCTGCCGGGCTGCGGCAATCCCCTTTTTTTCGTCCACCCGGGTGAGCAGAAGCCCGCCGATGACAAAAAACAGGACCACCACAGACACCCCTGCCCGCTGGGATGCAAACACCTGGGTGAGAAATCCCAGCAGCAGGGGTCCCATGAATGCAGTGAGTTTGCCGGAAAAGGCAAAAAACCCGTAAAACTGGTTTTCCTTTTCTTCGGGAACAAACCGGCCCAGAAGGGAACGGCTGGCACTCTGGTTGGGGCCGGCAAAAAATCCCACCAGGATGCCCGCCGCCCAGAACCATGTTTTATCCGGTGCCAGCACCGCCATCAGGGCAGCCAGGGCCAGGATACAATTGCTGATCTGGATGGTGGGTTTCCCCCCCAGCCGGTCATCAAATATGCCCATGATCAGTGCCCCAATGCCGGCGGAAACATTCAGGACAATGCCGAAAATCATGATCTCCTGGAAGCTGAACCCGAATGTGCCGGCAGCATAGATCCCCCCAAAGGCAAAAATGGTCACAAGCCCGTCATTGTATATCATCCGGGCCACCAACAGCCGGACTATCTGCCGGTATTTCCGGATCTCTCTAAAGGTATCCGCAAGATCAGCCAGTCCGCTTTTCGCAATGCGGGCCTTGTCTGCCCGGACCAGGGGTACCGTTCCAGGCACCCACAAAAACAGCGGAATGGAAAACAGGGCAAACCAGGCCGCCACCAGCAGGCAGGTGGCCCGTATATTCACCCCGTCTGTGGTGGACAGGCCGAACCAGGGTGTTTCCGGGCTGATAAATCCCACCAGCGCCACCACCATGGCAGCCAGGCCCCCGATATACCCCACACCCCAGCCCACGCCGGAAATTCTGCCGATATTGTTCCGGGTGGAAATATCGGGCAGGTATGCATTGTAAAACACATTGGAAAACTCAAAGGCGATATTGGATATCACAAAAAAGAAAAGCGCCCAGAACACCTGGCCGGGTGACACCCAGAACAAGGCGGCTGTCCCGGCGACGGCCACCACGGTTGACAAAAACAAAAACCGCTTGCGCAGCCCCCCCTGGTCTGCCAAAGCCCCCAGTACCGGGGACAAAAATGCCACACAAAGGGCGGTCATGGTGATGCCCCTGGACCACAGTGCCGTACCCGCTACCTCGTCCGGGGCAATGGCAGACACAAAATAGGTGCCGTAGATGAAAGTGACCACCAGGGTGGTATAGGCGGAATTGGCAAAATCAAACAACACCCACCCGAATACCGTGCGTTTATCTGCCGGTGCTGTGATCATACAGGCTTCTCCTTTTTACACGGGGCGGATCACCCCTGTGTCGGTATAAATCGGTTAACAGATTTTCCTGTCCTTTCCAGAACCGGCAGGATGTTATGCCCGGACGGATCTCAGGCAGATCCGGATGGTCTGTCAGAGGTGCTGTGGCATTTTGCTGTGCCAGTTTTGCAGACACCATGTCCAGCAGGCACAGGGCAGATCTTTCCACCTGCCGGGTCAGATCCGGAATACCGGCTTTGCAATGCCTGCCGGTCACCGGATCCCGGTAGTGAAACACCTGGTAAAAAAAGGGCAGCGCCACCCCATGATCCACCGGATAGATCAATGACAAGGCCGAATCCGGCACCCAGTGACTGGTCAGATTCATGCGGTGCAGTATGCGGTAAAGCATGGTGGCCCGAAACAGGGCCTGGTAAAATGCATGGGAGCGGACAGCATATCCCAGGCAGGTTCTTTCATGGGACCCACCCAGGTTGAAAACATCACCCAAAAGCCTGAGCAGCCGGGATCTTGAAACTTCAACCTTCTCCAGAATACGGCCCAGACTTGCTCTGGCGTTTGGGCCGGCCAGGTGCTGAAAATACAGGTCCAAAGCGGTCTCAAACTGCCGGTGGCGGGCCGTGGCACCGGGATGCACAGGGGAGATGCCGGAAAAATAATAGACCAGCGGATGAAACGCGGTATCTGAAAGGATGTGACAAATGATGCCTGCAGCTAAAGCCAGGGCAGCAGGATCTGGTTGTAATACACGCTTGCTGTCAAAAAAAGCCAGCACCGGTGCCAGAGCCTGGACATCGGGACGGTGAAACGGATCTGCTGCAGCCTGGATACGGTTTTTTTTGGGACCCAGAAGGTAATAGAACGGGATATCCGGTGCCACCGCCCCCAGAAAAAAAAGGTTTTCATGGGTATGGACGGGGAGGTAAAAGAGTGATTCCTCAGGGAGGTTTTCTCTGACCAGGCCGGCCAGATACCAGTGGGAAATCTCCTTGGGCATGGCCTTATCCCTTTTTCAAATGAATATTTTATGCGGCATGCTGCTCCAGCGCAAGCAGTTTTTCCTTGATATCCAGCCCGCCGCCAAACCCGACGAGTCTGCCGTTTTTCCCGATCACCCGGTGGCAGGGAATGACAATGGGTATGGGATTTTTTGCATTGGCCATGCCCACTGCCCGGGATGCTTTGGGGTTGCCGATCCGCCTGGCCAGTTCCCCATAAGAGATGGTGGTGCCATAGGGAATTTGTGTCAACGCCTGCCAGACCCTGCGCTGAAAATCGGTTCCGTCAGGAGCGGTATCCAGGGAAAACCGGGTCAGCTTTCCTT
>JAZBPL010000169.1:0-4393 GCA_036351635.1 Desulfotignum sp. | reverse complement strand
CCGCTGCTGCTGGCCCCCGGACAGTTGACCCGGATATTTATTGGCCTGTTCCGCGATCTTGACTTTTTCCAGGTAAAACATACCGGTTTCTTCCGCTTCTTTTTTGGGGACCTTGCGGACCCAGATGGGGCCCAGAGTCAAATTGTCCAGGATGGTGAGGTGTGGAAACAGATTGAAGTGCTGGAACACCATACCTACCTCTGTTCGGATGATTTCGATGTTTTTCAGGTTGTTGGTCAGTTCGATGCCGTCCACGATGATTTTGCCTTTCTGATGCTCCTCCAGCCGGTTGATGCACCGAATCAATGTGGACTTGCCTGATCCGGACGGTCCGCAGATAACAATTTTTTCCTGCCGCTTGACTTCCAGGTTGATGTTTTTCAGCACATGAAAATCACCATACCATTTGTTGAGGTCTTTGACTTGAATGATGGCATCGGTTTTCGGGTCGGTCATTTTGAATTCCTAAGCTTGCTTGTTAACTGCGTTTATCAGTATCAAGTTCCCGTTCCAGTTTTCTGGAAAAGTTGGACATGGAAAAACATCCCAGGAAATACATCAGCGCAACAAACAGATACATTTCCGTGGAAAAACCCATCCACTCCGGGTTCTGGATTACAGTCTTGGATGTGAGCAGAAAATCATATAATGCAATGATCACCACAAGAGACGTATCCTTGAATGCCGACACCAGCACACTCAGTGTCGGGGGAATGACGATTTTCAACGCCTGGGGCAGAATTACCAGACGCATCGTCTGGTAATAGTTCAGTCCCAGCGCTTCTGCTGCCTCATACTGGCCCCGGGCCATGCCCTGAAGCCCGCCCCTTACCACTTCCGCCACATAGGCGGCGGTGAAAAGAATGATGGCCACCTGGGCCCGCAGAATCTTGTTGATGGTCACGCCTTCAGGCAGAAACAACGGAAAGATGATGGAGGACATGAACAGCAGGCTGATGAGCGGCACACCTCTGATCAGTTCGATATACCCGATGGACAGATATCGGAT
Source organism: Desulfotignum sp. (assembly GCA_036351635.1). Taxonomy (GTDB): domain Bacteria; phylum Desulfobacterota; class Desulfobacteria; order Desulfobacterales; family Desulfobacteraceae; genus Desulfotignum. The sequence goes on along the minus strand of JAZBPL010000169.1, from coordinate 3,384 downwards.
CATGGGCATGACAGAATCTCTTCCCAGGGCCAGCAGCACCCCTAAAGGATAGGCTGCGGCCAGCCCGAACACGGACAGCAGAAGGGTTAAGGGCAACCCACCCCATTTCATGCTGTCCACAGGGGTCAGTCCCAGGATTCCGCCTTTCATTAGAATGCCCATGGCCAAAAGACCTGCAATCCAGGCATATCCCAGTTTTTTGGACCAGTAGCGCTTGTTGTTGGAAAAAAACAAAAGAACAAACAGCAGCATGATGGAGGTAAACGGCCGCCAGTGAAGGTCATGAGGATAAAACCCGAAAATAATGAACCGCAGATTTTTCAGCACCACGGACCAGCAGGCCCCTGGGCATTCCTTGCAAACCGCTCCGGAGGTGAACCATACCGAATCGATGAATGCCCATTTGATGAACGGGGGGACGAATTTGAGCAGAAACGCCAGCACGATCAGGGTGAGTAAGGAATTGAACACCCCGTTGAACAGGTTCTCCTTGAGCCAGCCCACCGCCCCTCGCTGGACCACGGGAGGCTTCATTTTGGCAATGGCTTCTTTGTCAATGGCAACGATACCCATGGGCTTATCTTTCCACAAGTTTGGATTTTTTGTTGTACCAGTTCATGAAAACCGAGGTGGAAATACTGAAAATCAGGTAGCATCCCATGATCATGGCCACCCCTTCAATGGACTGGCCGGTCTGGTTGATGGTGGTGTTGGCCACGGAAACAAAATCCGGGAAACCGATGGCAATGGCTAGAGAGGAGTTTTTGGTCAGATTGAGCATCTGGCTGGTCAAAGGCGGTATGATGATGCGCAGGGCCTGGGGCAGGATCACCAGGTTCAGGATATGGTTTTTTTTCAAACCGATGGACATGGCTGCTTCGGTCTGGCCCCGGCTCACGGCCTGGATCCCGGCCCGGACCGCTTCTGCCACAAATGCAGAGGTGTAAATCACCAGCCCCAGCAACAGGGCGATGAATTCCGGGGACAGCATGATGCCGCCGGTAAAATTGAACCCGGTGAGTGCGGGGACATCCATTTTGACCGGCATTCCGGAAAAAAGCCACGCCATTGCAGGCAGCCCAAGGGAAAACAGAACAAACGCCCACAGCACCGGAAAATCCTTGCCCGTGTCAAACTTTCTTTTTTTGGCCCAGGCTTTGATGCCAAAGGAGATGACCAGGCCGGCAATCAGGGCCAGCACCATGTAAAAATGGGCAGGATGGGATTCAGGAACTGCCAGGGCCACGCCCCGGTTGCAGATAAACAGCCCGGTAAAGGGGTGCAGGGCCTGCCTGGGGGAGGGAAACGTTTCATAAAACAGGGCATACCAGAAAAACAGCTGCAGCAGTACCGGGATGTTTTGCATCACCTCGATGTAGATCATGGCCATTTTTCTCACCAGCCAGTTGGTGGACAGCCGGGCCACCCCCACAAACAGCCCGATGATCAGGCACAGTACAATGCCGATGAACGACACCTTCAGGGTGTTGAGTGCCCCAACAAGCAGGGCTTTGCCATAGGAATCCGCTGCTGAGTAAGGTATGACGCTTTCACCGATTTCAAAGGCGGCCTCAGACTTCAGGAATCCGAATCCCGAGGCAATGGACTGTTTTTCCAGATTGGTTATGGTATTGCCCACCAGGTACCAGGCCAGCAGGCCCACCAGCAGAAAGGTCAACACCTGGTATCCGATGGCCCGTTTTCCAGGATCCAGCCAGAAAGGGACTTTTTCTTCTGAAATGTGTGTCACCATGGCAAGGGATGTCTTTAAAGTTGGTTACTGCCAGCCCCGGATTTCAAGAAGAAATCCGGGGCTGCAGGGTTTCAGATGAGAATCAGGTTATCTGATAGGAGATGCGTACATCAAGCCGCCTTCTGTCCACAGGGCGTTAAGACCGCGGGGAAGTCCAAGGGGGGTATCCGGACCGACGTTCCGGTCATACACCTCACCGTAGTTGCCCACCTGTTTGATGATGTTATACGCCCATTTGTCATCCAGGCCCAGCTGTTCCCCCATGCCCGGGGTAACCCCGAGGAACCGCTGGATGCCGGGATTTCCGGAATCCATCATCGAATCGATATTTTCAGAGGTGATACCGAATTCTTCGGCCTGGATCAGGGCCATCATGGTCCAGTTGACAATGTCATACCACTGGTCATCTCCATGGCGGACCACCGGGGCCAGGGGCTCTTTGGAAATCACTTCCGGCAGCAGTTCATAATCCGCCGGGTTCGGGGCCACGGATCTCTGGGCTGCCAGCTGGGACATATCGGATGTCAGGGTGTCACACCGGCCGGCAAAAAAGGCTTTGTTCAGTTCCGCCGTGTTTTCAATGACCACGGGGTTCCATTTCATGTTGTTGGCTCTGAAATAGTCGGCGGCATTCATTTCGGTAGTGGTGCCGGGCAGAACGCAAACCGTTGCACCGTCCAGTTCTTTGGCACTCTTGACACCGAGGGCCTTGGGCACCAGGAATCCCTGGCCGTCGTAATAATTCACCTGGGCAAAGTTCAGGCCGGATTTGGTTTCCCGTGTCAGGGTCTGGGTGGTGTTCCGGCACAGCACGTCAATCTCTTTGGACTGGAGCGCCGGAAGCCGCTGAACAGCGGTAAGCGCAGAAAATTTCACCTTGGACGCATCGCCGAACACAGCTGCGGCAATCGCTTTTGCGGTGTCCACATCCAGTCCTTTCCATTCGCCTTTGTCATCCGGCATACTGAAACCAAATACCCCCCCGTTGACACCGGCCTTGATATATCCCCTGGATTTGACATCATCCAGGGTACCGGCCGTGGCCATGGCAGCCAGGGCTAAAAAACTGATACATGCAATAAAAATTTTACACGCTTTCATACTGAGAGCCTCCTTGCTTTTGGTTAACATCTGGGTAGATACGGCAGGAACCATATCATGAATCAATATACCTTGTTAATTTAGCAGGATTTTTTATGAAATGGCAACCATTTTCTTTTCCGGTCAAAAAACGGTAAAACCCGAATGAGGCGGTTGTCACCGGAGAAAAAAAAGCGTACAGTACCGGCATGAAAAATCCATTGAGCATATTCCGGGAGCCGGTGAACGCCGTGTCTCATATGGCAGGCAGCCTGGCATCCATTGCGGGACTCACCCTGATGGTGGTCATGGCCGCCATTGAAGCCGATGCCTGGCATGTGGTGTCATTCGCTGTTTTCGGCGCCACCCTGGTATTCATGTATACGGCCAGTTTTCTGTATCACGGCCTGAAACTTTCCCCAAAGACCCTGGCCATTTTTCGCCGCATCGACCACATCATGATTTTTCTGGTCATTGCCGGATCCTACACCCCGTTGTGCCTGGTACCGCTGCGGGGTCCCTGGGGGTGGTCGTTGTTCGGTACCATCTGG
>JAZBPL010000168.1:0-2027 GCA_036351635.1 Desulfotignum sp. | reverse complement strand
GAGCGATGGTGGTGACCCAGTCTTTTTCTGTATTTTGATCGGTGGCAAACACATTGTCCGTGTGCAGGACCTGGAAACTCACAAAGGGATGCAGCCGACCTCCCTGTCTACCGAAGACATCCGCACCGATGCCCGCCTCTGCCGCGCGGGCTTCATCCCCGGTCTGGCCCATGGGAATGTTCTCCTCTGCTGTCCGGCCTTGAGGGATGGGTATTTTCTCGGGCTGTTCCGGGGAAGCAGCAGGCATCTCCGACTGGACAATAAGAACAGGATTCCCGGGCATTGTATCAGGCATCAAAACAGCATCTGCCAGGGCACCGGCTGGGACTACGGCCATGATAATGCACAGAATCGTCAGCAATATCAAACAGTTAAATTTTTTCAAGTGAACTCCTTTTGATAGTCCTGTATTATATCATTTCAGGATAACACTTTATGGCCCGATGAAAACAGCACTTGGACAATAGCCCCTGAACATCGGCCCTGTCAACAAAAAAACGCCCCGGAGGTAAAGTAACAGGGCGTTTTTTTAAAAGGCCTTTTTTCTTGCCGGGCACACTGTGCACAACCACCAAATTTTTCAGGCTATACCGTTCAATTGACAATAATCGATGCAGGGGAATATGTATTTTTTAACTGCGCATCTACACCCTGGATTGTTGGCACCGGCTGCAAAGCTTCTGTATATGCCAGCCCTGTCTGGTTGATGCACTGGGACTGGGCAATTTCATCCCGCTCATACACAGGCTCACCCAGAGGTGTTATGGCTTCCGCAGCTGCCCGGGCAACAATCTGTGTCTGTATCCCGGCCTCTGTGGCACACATGCACACCTGGTTCAGGCCCACTTCTCCGCCATACCCATAAATATGCTTCAGGGTCAAGTACGGATTGTATTCCAGATCAACAGCGATTTTCATGGCTTCACAAGGTGGTGCCTTTTCTTCCATCGCCTGAATAATAGCTTCTTCCAGCACGGTTTCTTCTGCAGGGGTGTATGCCAGCCCTTCAGATTTGAGCTGGTCTGCGGTTTCCTTTCCTGCCTGCAGCTTTTCAATATATTCCTTTTCCCAGGCTTGGACCGGATGAATGAACACCGTCATCACCAGAACAGCCGCCATAGCAACCAAAGCATATGTTTTCGTCATTTTGCCCCCTCCCTCCAGAGGTTTTAATAAATATCGGCAATACAGAACAAATCCCGTAATTTCCGGATCATCGTAAAACCTGTATTGTTTACATAGAAGATATTAAAGCAATTAACGTGCCATTTTTCATTTCAATGGAAATTGGCCTGTGCTTCCACCTGTTTCAAAAGGTCAAGCACCTGTTCCGGATTTTGTTTTTTCCCGGAACCATAGGCGGAAAAGGCGATACCGGTCCGGTAGCGGTAGCTCTGTTCCGGATTTTTTGCAATCCATCGGACATCGGCCCGCAACTCAATTTCCCGGTCATTTTGTGGGATCATCAGTTTAACCAGAAGCACTGTTCCCGCTTCAAACCGCTGGTCGCACAGGAAAAGCGCCCCTCCCCGGCTCATGTTTAACACCGGATAATAATTGTCTGAATACGCACCTCTGCCAAAAAACCCGGGCATAACCTTATAATAAAGCACTGTTCCGGGAATGCTGAACCTGTCACAACTGCGTTTTTTCACCTTATTTTCTCCCTGTCAATGCAAAAAGCCTGAATTCATATCTATATTTTTCATATGACATTTATGGTACCCGCAACGACAAAATATGTCATCCCATGCCCCGGAAAAATTTGCCGCATGTCCTGATTTTTTTTGTCAGCATTTTGTTTGTTACTGCGGCTTTCCCGGACCAGTATTTTTACAGACAATTGTGAATATATTTACACAATATATAACATTTTTTTCCATTTTTTGTGAATAAAAATTCACACTTACTATGTTTTTTTATCACAGATCTACAAAGGAGTACATGCTTTTTCTCCCTCCTTAAAAATTCAAAATATTTTATTTTCGGCAAATATTCAATCGATTTTTCATGGGCACTAGGACCGG
>JAZBPL010000167.1:0-4414 GCA_036351635.1 Desulfotignum sp. | reverse complement strand
TTGCCGTCCCCGGTGATATCGGCAATGGCAAAATCACTGATCCAGCCCTGGAGGGCCGTGGTCTGGAAAATGGGTGCCAGTGCAATACCGTTCCAGGAAAGCACCTTGATAGCACCGTTTTTGAACCGTTTATACCGGCCGATTGCCCCGCCGCCGAACTCATTGTTCTGCACCGCCAGAATTTCCGGTTTATCATCTGCATTCATGTCATAAAACTGTATTCTGGGATGGATATAGATCCGCTCCCGGTACGAAGCATCTGTGTCATTTTTGGGCATGAGCCACACATGGGCTGTACCCCCGTATTTTTCCGTGCTTTCCCATTCAGTGGAACCACTGTCACTGGTCAAAACCAAGCGGCCGAACCGGTTGGTCATCACATATTCATCAGCAGTATCACTTGTGACAGGCCCTCGGGCCATAGACAAAATGGAAGTGTTTCTGGGAAACCGCATCTGCTTTTGCCTGGTGTAGGTAGAACCTTCGGCCTGCATGATGGAAATACGCCCGTCAAATGGGCTGTCACCGGTATACTGTCCCAGAAGGGTCTGCGCACCGTCCTGGGCCGTTAGCACCCGGTAATAATAGGACTGGTTGTCCACCAGGGTCACATAATCGGATCCATTGTATTCCACCACAAAGGACTGGAGCCCGTCCCTGTGGATGGTAAGGCTGGTGACAAAAATTTCCGGATACCCGTTGGCATTGATGTCGGCGATGTCCAGGGACACGATGCGGTTGGTGGAGGCATATTCCAGCTCTCTTTCCAGCACCAGCTGGTTTCCGGACATCTGGTGGATCATAAGGGTATCGTCGGTGGCTGCCACCACCTGGATGGTGCCGTCTTTGTTCAGGTCCCCTGCTGCCATGGCAGTGATGGTCCCTTCAAAACTCAGGTGGGTGGCAAAGCCTCTGCCACCTTGCTGCTGCAAATTGACAAACCCGCCCTGGTAAGCAGTGCCCTGCCCTGTTGCCTGGAATCCTCCCGGTGCCTGGGGCCCTTCCTGGGTTGGCTGGACATACAGTTCATTGGCTATGGACCGGTTGAACACCTTGAGATTAATATCCCCGGCAAAGGTGTTCACCAGAGGGATCACGTCCCCCATATTGTTGCTCTGTTCAAAAAATGTCAGTGAAGGCTTGTCTCCTGTGACATCCACCATGGCGGCATCCAGGCTGACGCTTTCCCCGAAATGGGTCAGGCTGCCGAACAGCACATAATCCGCACCAAGTTTTGCACCCAGTGCCCTGGCATCAGCTTCGGTAAGATCTTTTCCAGCCCCGGCCATGGCTTTGTCAACCCTGTCCCGGTCCAGCACATCCACCTTGCCCGGATCTGACAGCCGGGAAGAGAGCATGGAAAACAGCCCGTTCTGCAGAAAGGTCAGGTCCTGGGGGGAATTCATGGCAAAGGGCAGAACAGCAACGGTTTTGGGCGCAGCAGCCGGGGCCATGCCGGCCAGTATAATTATGGATACCATGCTTCCGAAAAATACTGTGAACAGTCTGGATTTCAAAATAACGCTCCTCATGATGTTGGGTCTGTGACCCGTGTAATGTATCTTTTGTGTTTGGCCACTATATATCAACCAAAAATATCAGACAACCCTTTTGAACAGCTTTTCCATCCGGGTTTTATCAAAGCTCACCATGGTGGGCCTGCCATGGGGGCAGTGAAACGGGTTTGCACAGGCAAACAAATCTGTGACAAGGGTTTCCATCTCCTTATGGGACATGGATCGGTTGGCCTGCACCGCATGGTGGCAGGCCATGGAGATGAGACAGTTTTCCCGCCATTGCTCCTTTATCCCTGTGTCACCGGTTTCCATGAGGGTTTCCACAATGCCCTGCACAAGAGAGGCCACCTGGTTTTTTGCCAGAAGCCCGGGCACCGCCTTAACCACAAAGGTGGTGCCCCCAAAGGGTTCGATGACCAGGCCCAGGGCTTCCAAGTCCGGCAGGATGCCGGTCAGCAGATCCGCCTCCCCTGCCGTAAGCTCCAGGGTTTCCGGCACCAGCAGAAACTGGCTGTCTTTTGGCAGGTGCGCATGCCGGTGTTTGAGTTTCTCATACACCACCCGCTCATGGGCGGCATGCTGGTCCACCAGAACCAGGCGCCCGTCCTGTTCGGCAATGATATAGGTGCCCATGACCTGGCCGAAGATGGCAGGCAGATGGTGTTCCGGGGTGTTGGTGCCGGTTTCAGGCGGTCTGTTCCGGGGTGCCGGCGCTGGAACCGGCGGTACATCTGTGTTTTCAGCTGCAGGCACCGGTGCAGATTCAGGAAAAGGTTCGGGTGCAGGTTTCCGGTTAGGCCCCCAGGGGATGACGGACTGGACTGCCTGATAACCGGAATCCTCTCCAAAATCGGTTGTTTTTCGGACATCCGATACCTGTGATCCGGGCATGGTGCGTGATCCGGCATAAGCGGCAGCATTCTGCTGGGCCGCCTTTAAAGCAGCGGCCACAGCTTGTGCCACTGCCTGGTACACCGGCTGGGGAGACAAAAACTTGATCTCTCTTTTGGATGGGTGGACATTGACATCCACCTGGTCAAAAGGCAGATCGCAGCAGATCACGGCCACAGGAAACCGGCCTTTCATGATCCGGCCGGCAAATCCCCGGAACACTGCGGCAATGACGCCCTTGTCATACACCAGGCGGTTGTTCACAAACAGATAGATCCTCCCCGCAGTGGACCGTGTCACTGAAGGATTGGCGCAGACCCCGGATACATGGATCGGTCCGGCCCCGTGATCCAGGACATGTTCCAGGGGATACAGCTGGTCTGCCACATCCTTTCCCAGCACCAGCATGGCCCGGTGCAAAAGATCCTGGCCGGACGGAAAATGCCGCACCAGCTTGCCGTTGGCATGCATGCGAAAACCCACTTCCGGATTGCCCAGGGCCATGCCGGAAACCGTGTCTGTGATATGGCCGGCCTCGGTGGTGTCTGCTTTGAGAAATTTGCGCCGGGCCGGGGTGTTGAAAAACAGGTGTCTGACCTCCACCATGGTGCCGTCCGGGGCCCCGGTTTCCGATACCTGCACAAGTTTCCCCCCGGCCATCTCCACCCGGACGGCGGTATCGGCATCCTTTGATTTTGTCACAAGGCAGAACCTGGATACCGATGCAATGGAGGGCAGGGCCTCTCCCCTGAACCCGAATGTACCAATGGAAAACAGGTCTGACTGGTCAAAAATCTTGCTTGTGGCATACCGCTCGATGGCCAGCAGTGCCTGGTCCCGGGACAGGCCGGTGCCGTCGTCCGCCACCCGGATCACGGATTTTCCCCCTTTTTCCATGTCAATGGTGATCTGGGCGGCATTGGCATCGATGCTGTTTTCCACCAGCTCCTTGACCACGGATGCCGGCCGCTGCACCACCTCTCCGGCCGCAATCTGGTTGGACAGGATTTCCGGCAGAATACGGATCACGCCTGGTCTTCCTGTTTCACAAACCGCATCAAAAATTCAGAATCTTTCGGGCTTAAGTCAAACTTCAGGGCGGCTTCGTTGGCCAGTTTTTTCGCCGCTGTATCCGGTGATTTTCTGCGTTCATCACTGACCCACTGGATGGCTTTTTTCAGGGCTTCCCCCTGGGGTTGGACATTACTCATCCTTTTTTCCTTTTTTTACAAGGGTTGGGAACAACCGGTCCAGGCCCAGGGATTTTTCCATGCCGTATGCAGCCCGCACCAGGGACAGTTCATCAAAACGGGCTGCCATCATCTGGATGCCGATGGGCAGGTTGTCTGCCGAAAATCCGCCAGGCACTGATATGCCGGGCACCCCGGCCATGTTGGCGGACAGGGTGAATATATCGGTCAGGTACATGGTCAGCGGATCATCCATTTTTTCGCCTATGCGGAAAGCAGGGGTTGGCGCCACCGGTGACAAAAGGATGTCACAGGCATCAAATGCCCTGGAAAAATCCTCCATGATCAGGGCCCTGACCTGGGAGGCTCTGCCGTAATAGGCATCATAATACCCGGCTGACAGGGCATAGGTGCCGATGATGATCCTGCGCTGCACCTCCGGGCCGAACCCCTGGGACCTGGTCTGCTTGTACATGTCAATGAGATCATCTGCCTGGTGGGCCCGGAACCCGTATTTGACCCCGTCAAACCGGGCCAGGTTGGAACTGGCCTCACACGGGGCAATGATATAATAGGCTGCCACCACATAGGCGGTATGGGGCAGTGAGACCTCCACAATTTCTGCCTCCAGCTCTGTGAGCACCTTTACCGCATTCTCGAATACCGCCAGCACATCCGGGTCAATGCCTTCCATGCCCAGATACTCTTTAGGGATACCAACGGTCATCCCTTTCAGTCCCTCATTTTCAAACGCTGCAATACCTGCGGTAAAATCCGGCACATCCTTGTCAGCGCAGGTGGAATCCAAGGGGTCAT
>JAZBPL010000166.1:0-2404 GCA_036351635.1 Desulfotignum sp. | reverse complement strand
TTGGGAAACAACCCTGACCAGATATATTTTCAAGGCGGCAGTGTCCGCACGGATTTCAGAATGATCAATTTTGGGATTCCATATTTTATATCCGGTCTCACAACAGTCCAAAACAGCGCCACCCTGACCATTGAACCGGGAGTGGAATTGCGTTTCAACCCGGCCGCCACCAACCCCCGGTTGATCATCGGTGAAAGTGGTACCGGGACGTCAGGTGGTTTGATCGCAAGGGGCACTGCATCGCAACCGATTATCTTTACTTCTGACGCCGCTGATCCGGAACCAGGGGACTGGGCCAATATTGTATTTAGATCTAACGTTACAGACGACAGCATTATAGCGCATGCAGTGATCGAATACGGCGGCTATCCCTCCCAGGGAAACATTTATATCAGCGGTTCCAGCCCCGCCATACAAAATTGTATGGTCAGGTTCATTGCCGACTCTGGAATTCATCTTTATGACAGCAACTCCGAAATCAGCTGTACGGAAATTCAACACAACATTACAGGTATCCATACGGCTTTATCCAATCCTGTGATAACAAACAACAACTTAAGCGGTAATGTAAACTATGGGTTGTACAACAACAGCGCAGCAAGTGTAGTCGATGCAAGACACAACTGGTGGGGGGATCCTTCCGGTCCGGCGGGTGTCGGTTCCGGTTCCGGCGATGCGGTTTCCAATTATGTTGTTTATGACCCGTGGCTCACACAAAAAAGTGCGTGCATCCTTGAGCCTGCCATGGCTGTCGAACCGACGGCCGTGGATTTTGGGCCGGTGGGTATCGGGGATGTGAGCGGGATTCAAGTTGTCAGCATCAGCAATCAGGGGCCCGGCGGCCTGATGATCGATGGGCTGGATGTTGCGGCGGACTCAGACTTTTTTCTTGCCGACAGATCCTGCCTGCGCAGGTTTTTAGCTGCAGGCGATTTCTGCGATGTGTGGCTGGCGTTTGCCCCCAACAACATCGGGGATAGAGCGGCTTCTTTGGTCATTTCATCCAATGACCCCGCTGCATCTGAAGTGGTGGTTGATCTCACAGGGCAGGGCCAGCTGGTGACTGATTTTGATTATGACCTGGATGTGGACGGAAGGGATCTTGCCACTCTGGCGGCAGATCCGGACCTGATACTTCTGTCGGTCTTTGCCGGCAGTTTTGGCCGGCGCTATTAAGATGAGACTTTTTACAGGCCGACATTGACAAACAGCTCAGGGCGGTCATCATTATTGAAGCCGTATACAAATAGCTTATGGGAGGTAAAAAATGAAGGGGTTTCGTTATGCAAAAAATGTATGCATAGTCTGCGGGATCATGCTGCTATCTGTCTGTATGTCAAATGGCCTGGCAACGGCACAAATCTATGATGATTTTAATGATGATACGATTGATCAGGATAGGTGGACCGTGGAAGAAGAATCAGATGCTACTGTTATCGAAACTGCCGGCCGCCTGGACCTGTCCCTTCTGCCGACAGCGGCCGGTGATCTTTTTGGCATCAATACAAGCGCCAACTGCTTCATATTTGGTGATTTTGATATCCGGGTGGATTTTTCATTGACTTCCTGGCCCGTTGCAAACGGGGTTCGAACAAGCCTTACAGTCAATTCCCGCGATACCCGTCTGGGTATCGAACGGTCAGCCTGGGGTCCGGATACAGGGTGGACAGATACGGAATATTATATCATGAACGGCAATTCAATGAGAAAAGGATATACCCCCACCAGTGATCTCGATGGAAAATTGCGCCTGCAGCGCATCGGCGATGAGATCACCGGATATGTTTTTCAGGAAAATACAGGATGGGAAATGCTGGCTTCCTATACCATGGAAGAACTGGACATGGACCCGGCGGAACCCGTATTTTTCAGCCTGAATGCCTGGAGCCACGATGAATTTTTTAATCCGGGGGGACAGACAGTTACGGTATCTTTTGACAATATGGATGTGACCGGTGAAAACCTGTTTTACCCCAATAAACGGTACCGGCAGTTTGCATACGCGGTCGATTTTTTCGCGATCCAGGGGAATGTACAGGGCGGTGCGGTTTTGGATGAATTCAATGATGGGATTCTATGGGAAAATGTTTCAGGAAATGTCATGGAACTGGATGGGTTTCTGCTCCTTCAGGACCCCGGCCAAATGGAAATGTTTTTTGCTGATAACCATGTTGTTTTTGAACAATACAGTGGCATTTCCACATCCGTCGATACATTTGCAATAGAGAACGGGCGGGGAGATTTTGCAGCCCGGACAAAATGGCATGTACCATTTATTGATTCTGATACACTGATTTTATTCAATCTGTTGTTCCGGGATATGCCCGGACCAGGGGCCCAATCCCGGGAGATCACAGCCGGTATCTATGATTTTGGGCCTTTTCTGTCCGCTGTTCTGGAGGTT
>JAZBPL010000165.1:0-18740 GCA_036351635.1 Desulfotignum sp. | reverse complement strand
CGGATTTTTAAGAAAAAAAGGGTCTTGGAAAAAGGCCAAAACCCTTTTGCTGTTATGATGGTACCTGGGACGAGAATTGAACTCGTACAGCCAATTTGGCCGAGGGATTTTAAGTCCCTTGCGTCTACCAGTTCCGCCACCCAGGCATAATTTTAAATTTTTTATCCCATTTGGCCGGATTTTGCAAGGTCAAAATGCAGGATAAACAGGACAATCAATTGCAAAAATGCAAAAAATCATACAGCAGCGGTTTTGACCATCCATGCCCTGGTCAGGATCCTGGATGGTGGTGTTTTATGAATTCAAAGGTATACAGGATAACACCGGCCCAGATGCAGGCAAAGGTGATCAGGTTGTGGATGGAAAATGGTTCTTTGTATACAAACACCCCCAGCACAAAGGCAATGGACGGGGCAAGATACTGCAGGACACCGATGGTGGACAGATTCAGCCGCCTGGCAGCTGCGGCAAACCACAGCAGCGGCAGGGAGGTCACCACCCCTGCCCCGATCATCCAGAAAGTGAGGCCAATATCCTTTAAAAACAAGGAGCTGCCTGTTCCCATTAAAAAGAGAATATATGCCAGGGCCGGAACCATCAGGATCAGGGTTTCAACAAACAATCCCGGCATGGGGGCCACCTGGATCCGTTTTCGGCAGTATCCATAAAAAGCAAAGGAAACGGCCAGAGTCAGGCCGAATATGGGCAGGGCGCCATAGGCTGCCAGAGAATAGATCACCCCTGCCAGGGCAAATCCCAGGGAGATGCACTGCAGGCGGGTAAAGGTTTCCCCCAGCAGCAGATAGCCCAGCAGCACATTGATCATGGGATTGATATAATATCCCAGGCTGGTTTCCACCACCCTGCCGGAATTCACGGCCCATATATAGACAAACCAGTTCAGGGCAATCAGTGAACTGCTTACGGCAAGGCCTTTTAACAAAGAAGGGGTGCGCAGAATACGAAAGACCTCTTTTCCCCTTTTTTGGTAACAGATGATAATAAAAACAAACACACAGGACCAGACAACGCGGTGGCACAATATCTCAAAAGGCACAGCTGCCTGCATCTGTTTCCAGTAGGCCGGCAAAAGCCCCCAGGCTGCAAAGGCAGCAAGTGCAAAAAGCACCCCGTAAAAAGGTTGTTTCATCTCATATCCTTCATATGATAATTTTTGTGCCCCAGTGTAGCACCATTGGCTGGATTGGCAACCAAAAATACAGGGGCCCAGCTGCATGCAGCCTGGAAAGAAGCCAGGCCTTATAACAGTTGTCTTGAAATATTCTTCTAATCGGTTGCCCTGACTTTTGTTTTCTGGTAAACACAACACCCATGAAATGGATGGATACAGACAAACTGGTGCTGGCATCCCGGTCTCCCAGGAGAAAAGAACTGCTGGAACAGATGGGACTTGCCGTCGAGATTATTCCTGCTGATGTGGATGAAACCGAAAAACCGGGGCAGCAGCCCCTGGCAGTTGTCAAAGCATTATCCCAAAAAAAAACCCGTCACATCATGCAGCTGCAAAAAAATGCCTGGGTGCTCGGGGCAGATACCATTGTTGTAAAAGACGGGCAGACCCTCGGAAAACCGGAGAACAGAGAACAGGCCATCCACATGCTCGGCCTTTTGAGCGGCCGGACACATGCGGTTTATACAGGATATTCCGTGGGCCATTTTGTCCGCAGCCAGATGAAAACACATGCGGTTGCAACACAGGTTGTGTTCAAAACTTTGACAAGACAGGAAATCCTCTGGTACACTGGTACACAAGAACCCTATGACAAGGCCGGAGGATATGCCATCCAGGGGCTGGGTGCCTTTCTGGTCAAAGAGATTCACGGTTCGTATTCCAATGTGGTGGGCCTGCCGGTGTGTGAACTCATTCAGACCCTTGCGGCCCTGGAAGTGATTCAATTTAAGGACAGTCATCATGACATGGATTAAAGATAACCTTATGGCCGTTCACAAGAATATCCTTGAAACTGCCCGCGGCTGCGGCAGAAACCCTGAAGATATTCACTTAATTGGTGTCAGCAAAAAAAAACCTGTCCAGATGATAAAACAGGCCATTGATGCAGGCCTTACCATCCTGGGGGAAAATTATATCCAGGAAGCCATGGAAAAAATAGATGCCATCGGCCGGGATGCTGCGGCCTGGCATTTTATCGGCCACCTGCAGTCCAACAAAGCCAGATTCGCTGTCCAGTATTTTGATCTCATTCACACGGTGGACAGCTTTAAACTGGCAAAAGAGATTGACAAACAGGCCGGAAAAATCCAAAAATGCCAAAAGATTCTGCTCCAGATAAATATTGCCATGGAAGACACCAAATCCGGTGCCGAAAAAGATGCGGCAGTGGATCTGGCCAAAAAAATCAAGGGGTTTGAAAACCTTTCTCTCCAGGGCCTGATGTGCATGCCCCCGTACTTTGATGATCCGGAAGATGCCAGAAGCTATTTCAAACAGCTGGTTCAGATCAGAGAAGAGATCCTGGGGGCCGGGGTACACCCGAATGCCATGGCACAGCTGTCCATGGGCATGAGCAATGATTTTGTGGTGGCCATCCAGGAAGGGGCCACCATGGTGCGGGTGGGAACCGCCATTTTCGGGAGCCGGATGTGAAACTCCTGCTGCATGCCTGCTGCGGTCCCTGCACCATCTATCCCCTCCAGGTGCTCAGGGCCATGGATATCCAGGTGATGGGGTTTTTCTTCCGCCACAATATCCATCCCTTCACCGAGTGCCGCAAGCGGGAAGAGACGCTTCGCCAATATGCAGATGCACAGGAATTAAAAATGATCTGGCAGCAGGAGTATGATCTGGAAACATTTCTCAGGTCTGTTGTCTTCCGGGAAAAAGACCGGTGCCGCTACTGCTACCATGCCCGTCTGACCGCAACTGCCAAAATTGCAAAAAAAGGAAAATTTGATGGATTTTCCTCCACCCTGCTCTACAGCCGGTTTCAGAACCACGCCCTTATCCGGGAGACGGCAGAAGCCGTGGCAAAGGAAACCGGGGTGGATTTTTTTTACCATGACTTCAGGGAAGGCTGGAAACAGGGTATTGCGGAATCAAAAGCCATGGGCATGTACAGACAGTCCTACTGCGGATGCATTTACAGTGAAAAGGACCGGTACTACCGGCCGGCAAAAAAATCCCTGCATGATATGCGATGATCATTTTTTTTGAAACTTGTGAGTGATCCGGCTATCGTTTTCCAGAAACCATGCACAAAAACGGAATCATCGCGTGACAAGACAGGTTTTGTGATCTGCAGCCAGGCCCTTTAGTTGGGGGGGACCCGTTTGATCTGGTTGATCATGGAGACAAGCCGTCTGTCAGTCTGGTGAAGCCGGGCGGCAATTACTGTGAACAGATGCTTTGCCACCTCCGGATATTTTTCAATGATCTCTTCGAGCTTGTCTCCGGGAAACCGCTTGACTTTGGACCGCCCCTTGGAGATGATGGATGCGGACCGGGCATCTTTGGTGATGGCGGCCATCTCTCCGAAATATTCACCGGGCTGGGTGATTTCAGCAATTTTTTTGCCCCCTTTCACCACATACACCGCACCCTGGACCAGTTTAAAAAAATCGATGTCTGTATTGTTTTCCCGGATAATGACATCCTTGTCTTCATATTGTTCCACATCCGGATTCACCAGGTAGGCGGGCAGAGATTCCTTGGTGATTACTGTTTTTTTCACCACCTCTTCCAGGGAGGTCTCCCCGGTTCTGACCTTCTGGAGGCCGGCATCCCGTAATGTGACCATGCCTTCCTGAACCCCCACTTTCCGCAGCTGGTCTTCGGCCACCTCCGCGCTGATGGCTTTGGCCACTTCATCGGTGACTTCCATGAGTTCATAGAGCCCTACCCTGCCCTTGTATCCGGTGCCGTTGCAATGGCTGCACCCGTTGGGACCCATGATTTTCAGACCGGGAATCTCATCTTTGGGAAATCCCTCGAGTTCCAGCTCTTTGGGGTTATGGCCGGTGACCTGTTTCTTGCATTCCGGACACAGCCGCCGGGTCAGCCGCTGGGACAAAACCATGGTTACGGATGCCGCCAGCATATAGGACGGAATACCGATATCCACCAGGCGGCCGATGGTGGAGGGACAGTCATTGGTATGCAGGGTGGCAAAAACCAGATGCCCTGTCATGGCAGCCTTTATGGCGATTTCCGCTGTGTCGATATCACGGATCTCCCCCACCATGATGATGTCCGGATCCTGGCGCAGAAAAGCTTTCAGGGCAGCGGCAAAGGTCATGCCGATCTCTTCTCTCACCGGCACCTGGTTGATTCCCTTGAAGTTGAATTCCACCGGATCTTCTGCCGTCAGAATTTTGATGTCATCCTTGTTGAGCCGGTTGAGGATGGAATACAGGGTGGTGGTTTTTCCGGAGCCGGTCGGCCCTGTGACCAGGAGCAGGCCGTAGGGCCGTGAAATGCTGCGCTTGAGCATGTCAAAGGTGGCAGATTCAAATCCCAGCCGGGTCAGATCGATGTTCAAAGCACTCTGGTCAAGTATCCGCATGACAATGCTCTCCCCGAACAGGGTGGGCAGAGAGGAAACCCGGAAATCAACAGATTTTTTTCTGCCCAGGCGCAGTTTGATCCGGCCGTCCTGGGGCACCCGTCTTTCAGCAATATCCAGGGATGCCAGAATTTTTATACGGGAAACCACGGCATTTTTAATGGAAACCGGCAGGTTCATGGCTTTGTACATGCCGCCGTCCAGCCGGTACCGGACCTGGAAGGATTTTTCAAATGGTTCGATATGGATATCTGACACCCCGTCATTTATGGCCTTGGTCAGAATCCCGTTGACAAGCTTGATGATGGGGGCATCCGAGGCCATGAATTCATCCTGGCCGTCATCTCTTTCAGCCGTGCCCACCTCGATCTCTTCAGCCGCCTCGGAAACCAGAGACCCAAAATCCTCCACAGAGGTAACAGGGGTGTCGTCTTCTGCATCTTCTTCAAAATGGAGAAAGTTTTTGTACGCGTCATCACTGATCTTGTAAAAATCCCGGTAGGCCTGGATGATATCATTTTCAGTGGTGACATACACATGGATATTCTTTTTTGTCTTGTTGTGCAGGTCTTCCACCACCTGGGTATCGGTGGGTTCCACCATGGCCACAAAAAGGTCGTCGTTTTTAAGGGACAGGGGGAAGACCATGTTTTCTTTGGCCAGATCAAAGGGGAGAATTTTCTGGGCTGCGGCATCAGGTTTCATTTCTGAAAACCGGATCACATTGTAATTATAAATCCGCCCCAATACATTGATGATGGTGTCCGGATCAATATACCCTTTGTTGAGGAGAATGGCGCTGAGGCGTTCTCCGGTCTTTCTGTGCACCCCCAGGGCCTCATCCAGCTGGAGACTGGTAATCTGGCCTTCTTTGGAAAGGATTTCCCCTATCCGGGTCTTTCCGGCGCCGGACTGGTCCTTGATGGTGGATGTAAGACTGGATTTTCCCTTTGGATTTTTTACCATGTGTCTCTGTATCTGATTTATCTAAAATTTTTATACACCCGGATACTGCCTGCAATCACCAGAAATATTCCCAGCATGTAAAAACAGAACCTGACAATCAAGAGTTTGTTGCTGAAAAAAACGATGTTCGCCACCTGTTCCGTTACTTCAGGTATCCGGTAAAAGACCCCTAATCCTATTGCAATGAGAACAATCCCATAATAGAATGCGAATTTTTTTTTGTCCATCCTAAATCACAGCCTTTCCAATTCTTTGAGTTGTTTTTCAAACTGTACGTTCTGAGACTCCAGGTCCTCCATCTTTGCTTCAAGGTCCGAAAAAAGGAATTCCACCGCATTTTCAAGGTCTGACAACTGCTTTGAAAACATCTGGATGTTTTTGCCGTCCGCGTTTTCAGAAGCTGTGAGCAGCTCTGCATTCACCTTCTGAATATGGCTTTCAAGGGTTTCTATTTCATCTTCTATCTGGGCGATCTTTTTCTGGATGGGTCCCAGCACCCTGGAGCGGTCTGCAATAATTTCAGATTTTTTCTGGCGCATTTCCTTTTTGTTCAAACCGGTGGTCTTTTTTTGCTTTCCTGAAACCGTGCCGGTCTCTTCCCAGCCGTCCTTGTCCAGAAATTCCTGGTAACTGCCTTCAAACAGATCCATACGGTCTTTTTTAAACACCACCAGCCGGGTGGCCAGAGAATGCAGGAACAGCTCATTATGGGTCACGAGGATCAGGGCGCCGGGAAATTCCTGCAATGCCGCTGAAAATGCATCACAGGCCTCGATATCCAGGTGATTGGTGGGTTCATCCAGCAGCAGCAGGTTCACCGGGGTCAAAAGAAGTTTTCCCAGCATGACCCGGGATTTTTCCCCCCCTGACAATACGCTGATCTTTTTTAAGGCAGCATCTTTTTCAAACATCATGGCCCCGCAGATATTTCTGGCAGCCTGGCGGTCAAAATCCGGGTGGGCATCGGTCAGTTCTTCTTCTATTGTATGGCCCTCATTGAGGGTGCGCACATTGGTCTGTTCAAAATATCCCGGAACAACCCCCGGGTTGCAGGTGACACTGCCGGATGCCGGGGCGAGTCTGCCGGTGAGCAGCTTGACCAGGGTGGTCTTGCCTTTGCCGTTCTGCCCGATGACAGCGATTCTGTCCCCAGGCTGTACGGTTACGGAAAAATCAGTAATCAGCGGTTTTTGCGGTTCATAGCCAAAATACAGTTTGTCGGCAGTGAGCATCTGCTTGCCGTTAAAAGGCAGATAGTTAAAAGAAAAATCCAGATTTTTGGACTGGGAGAGTTTTTCTTTTGATTCCTGTTTTTCAAGGGTTTTGATTCTGGACTGTACCATGTTTGCCAGCCGGGCCTTGGCCCGGAACCGCGTGATAAACGTTTCAATCTCTTTTTTGCGTTTTTCCTCATTCAGCCTGGTTTTTTCATATACCGCTTCATCCTGGGCCACCTGGTCATAGTATTTGCCGGTACCTCCCGGGATTTTTCTGATTTTATGGCGGTGGATACCGGCAATATGGGTGACCACATGGTCCATGAAACCGCGGTCATGGGTGACCAGAAGCACCTCCCTGGGCCAGGCTGTCAGAAACTGGGAAATCCATCGAATGGAGGTGATATCCAGGTAATTGGTGGGCTCGTCCAGAATGAGCAGATCCGGTTCAGACACCAGTACCTTGGCCAGGTTGAGCCTGACCTGGAAACCGCCGGAAAAAACAGCCGGATCCCTGTCCATGTCCCCAGGGGAAAACCCCAAACCGGCCAGCACTTTTTCCGCTTTCCAATAGTGTTCTCTTTCATGCTCCGGCAGCCCTGTCATGGCTTCTCTGCGTACCGTGGTTTCTGAAAATACAATTTTCTGGGACAGCATGCCGATGCGGTATCCGGCCGGGCAGTTTATTCTGCCACCGTCCGGGTGATCATGTCCTGCGATGATATTCAGCAGGGTGGTTTTTCCATGGCCGTTCCTGCCCACAAGCCCCACCCGTTCTCCAGGATTTATCTGCAGGCTGGCATCATCAAACAGGGTCTGGTCACCAAACCCCTTGCAAATGGATTCAATGGTAAACATATGGTATCTGTTCCGGCATGGGTATGTGTTTTGTTTTTTTTTAAATTAAACAATTACTATAACATTGGTACTGGAATTTATAAACATCAGATTTTGCTTGACTTGGATTTTCAATCTTGCATAGTAACAGGATACATATTGCAGTTTTCTTCGTATAAAAAATAAACAGAGGCAATCATGACCAGATATATCTATGAGTTCAGCCCGAAAAAAACAGACGGGGATGCATCCTTAAAAAACCTTCTGGGCGGCAAAGGCGCCAACCTTGCTGAAATGGCACGCATGGGCCTTCCCGTACCTCCGGGATTCACCATTTCCACGGTATGCTGCAACCTCTACTTTGAACAAGGGGGCCAATTTCCCCCTGGCCTTGAACAGCAGATCCTGACAGCCATGGCCAATGTGGAAAGCCGTATGGGACTTGTATTTGGTGATCCCAAAGCCCCTTTGCTGGTGTCCTGCCGGTCCGGGGCCAGAAGCTCCATGCCCGGCATGATGGAAACCATTCTCAATGTGGGCCTTTGCCCGGAAACCATCCCCGGCCTGGTGGAAAAAACCGGTAATGAATGGTTTGTGTATGATGCATACCGCCGGTTGATCATGATGTACTCAGATGTGGTCATGGAAAAAGCAGACCAGGTGGTGCCTGAAGACGGCATGGGCATCCGGCTGAATCTGGAAATGATGATGAACAACCTGAAAAATGACAAAGGATATGAAAACGATACCGACATTTCCACCCAGGACATGAAGGCCCTGTGCGACAGGTTCAAAAAAAAGATACGCCAGTATCTGAAAAAAGATTTCCCTGATGATCCCCATGCACAGCTCATGGGGGCAATAGCGGCGGTTTTCAAAAGCTGGAATGGAAAACGCGCGGTTTCCTACCGGCGCATTGAACATATTCCCGACTCCTGGGGAACAGCCGTAAATGTCCAGAGCATGGTGTTCGGGAATATGGGAAACACCTCTGCCACAGGCGTGGCATTTACCCGTAATCCTGCCACCGGAAAGAACGTTTTTTACGGGGAATGGCTGGTGAATGCCCAGGGCGAAGATGTGGTGGCAGGTATCCGTACCCCCAATCCCCTGAACATTGACACCAAAAACATGCAGAACCAGCATCTTGTGTCGCTGGAAGAGGCCATGCCGGAACTCTACAGCCAGCTGTATGATATCCGGAACAGGCTGGAAGCCCATTACAAGGATATGCAGGATATTGAATTCACCATCCAGGAAGGCAGGCTGTACATGCTCCAGTGCCGGGTGGGCAAACGGACCGCCACCGCTGCCTTGAACATGGCAATGGACATGTATGAACAGGGCATGATCGATGAAAAAACCATGGTCTGCCGGTTGAATCCCAAAACCCTCGATGAGATGCTTCACCCCATTGTGGACCCGGAACAGGAAAAAAGTGCTGTAAAAGTGGCTGAAGGCCTGCCTGCCGGCCCTGGCGGTGCCTGGGGAAAGATTGTGTTTACAGCAGAAGATGCGGTGCAGCGGGCAAAAACCGGTGAAAACGTGATACTGGTCAGAGAGGAAACCAATCCGGAAGACATTGAAGGGATGCGCTCTGCCGCAGCCATTCTTACTGCCAGAGGGGGCATGACCAGCCATGCCGCCCTGGTGGCCAGGGGATGGGGAAAGTGCTGCATTGTGGGTGCCGGTGCCCTGAAAATCAATGCAAAAAACCGACAGATGCAGGCAGGCACCAGGATTTTCAATGAAGGGGATATTTTCACGTTGAACGGCACCCGCGGGATTGTTTATGAAGGCCGGCTCAAAATGAAAGATGCCCTGGAAAACCCCAAATTCAAAAAATTCATGGCCATTGCTGACCGCCACCGTACCATGGCGGTGCGCACCAATGCAGATACCCCGGAAGACGCTGCAACAGCCCTGGAGTTCGGGGCACAGGGTATCGGACTTTTCCGCACCGAGCATATGTTTTACGGGGCTGATTCAGACCGGCCCCTGTTTCTTTTGCGGAAAATGATTTTAAGCAAAGCCACAGAAGAACGCCAGGTTGCTCTGGACGAGCTGTTTCCCTTTGTAAAGGGGGAAATTGCTAAAACCCTTGCTGTCATGGACAACCTGCCGGTCACCCTGCGGCTGCTGGATCCGCCCCTGCACGAATTTGTACCCAGCTCGGAAAAAAACCAGATGGAAATAGCCCGGGCCCTGGGCATAGATATAGAGGAGGTGATCAAGCGGAGCATGCTTCTCAAGGAATCCAACCCCATGATCGGGCACCGGGGGGTACGCCTGGGAATAAGTTTTCCTGAAATCACCAGAATGCAGGTACAGGCCATCTTTGCCGCATCTGCCGACCTGATCCGCCAGGGCAAACACCCTTTGCCGGAAATCATGGTGCCGGTCACCTGCAATGAAAAGGAGTTGTCCTTTACCAGAAAAATTGTTGACGACTGCCACAGACAGGCCCTGAAAACCCACAATCTTGCACAGATACCCTATCTGTTCGGCACCATGATCGAAATTCCCAGGGCAGCCCTGATAGCCGATAAAATGGCCCGGGAATCCCAGTTTTTTTCCTTTGGCACCAATGATCTCACCCAGATGACCTTTGGCTTTTCCAGGGATGATATCGGATCGTTTATGAACGATTATATTGACAATGCCATTCTGGACGCAGATCCTTTTGAAACACTGGACCAGGAAGCAGTGGGCAGCCTTATTGAAATTGCAGTGGAAAGGGGGAAAAAAACCCGGCCGGACATCAAACTGGGTATCTGCGGGGAGCACGGCGGTGATCCTGAATCAGTGTCATTCTGCCACAGGGCCGGTCTCACCTATGTGTCCTGCTCTCCTTACCGGGTGCCCATTGCCCGGCTGGCCGCAGCCCAGGCCGCCATCATGGACAAATAGCAATGCAGGCCCTCTGCCATGTTCCCGGCAGGGGGCTTTAATTGATATCCACCCGGTACCGTGACCAGCCGCAGCGTTCCTTGTAGGGGTGACGCATCAGTTCTGTGGCAAGAATGGAAAAATCTTTGGATCGGATGGTAAAATATACCACCTTTTCCCTGTCCATGATGGTCTTTACTCCCACTGCCCCGTAAAGGGTTTTATAGGTATCTTCCACAAAACACTGCACAGCCCCTGTGATGATAACCAGACCTGATTCAGTGCGCGCCTCATACACATCAATCATGGTGATATCAACGGATTTGCCCTTGAAATAGGAAGTGGGTCCGATACGCGTAAGCTCACAGGTGACAAAATTTTTAAATCCCATTTCATACCGGACAAATTGCGCTTCATCCCCCCCTGCCAAAACGGCTGATGCCAGAAAAACAAACAGGAGAATAAACAAATGCGTCGATACAGGCCATCTGTTCATAACGCAGCCTGTGGGTTGTCCATGGAAGGGCCCTGTTGGCTGGACACATTGTTTTTTAACATGCCCTGGATATTTTTTTGCAGGTCTTTGAGTACCATGGGGGTGAGAACCACAGATCCGGCACCGGAAAAACGGTTCTGGTAGTGCCGGCGGGTTTTGGCATCACGGTACCCTGTTTCCACCAGGATGGGAACCTGGTGATCGATTTTCAGCACCTGCGCCACAAAGGCTTCTGTCTCAATGCCGGGCGCTTTGTGATTGGCAATAATCATCTTGAATTTTTCAGGCTGGCTTCTGAACATCTCCAGGGCCTGGGTCCCGTTCCTGGAGATTACCGGGGTAAATCCCGTTGCACTGATGACATCTGCAATCAGGTTGCTGCGGATCTGGTTGGTATCAATCACCAGAATATGCCGGGTTCCCATGATGGGCAGGGTATGTTCTGCTGCTGCACCTGCGGGAAAAAGGGCGGCCCAGCTGCCATTGCCCACAGGATGCAGCTGGGTGACATCCATTTCATAGGCACGGGATGCCACAAACAGGTCATTTTCAGCATCTGCCACCCGGGCAATGAACCGGTTGTTTTCTGCAATATACTGGCGCAGCCATGTGCGGTAAATCAGGTCTTCTCCTTTGAGAATCAGCAGTTTGGGGCCTGCATGGGTATTCACCTGGATGGAATGATAGATCTGCGCGGTGTTGGAGTAGGGAATCCGGGTTTCCTTGTAGTTTTCCTCTATAAATTCAACCATGAAATCCCTGGCAGAACAGGGAGTGAATACCAGCAAAATTATAAGTACCGGGATAAGCAGAATGCCTGTTATCTGTTTCATGGTGTAAATCCTTTTTTCAGTTCCAGCACAAATATACCTCATATCGGCCAGAGTCCTGACAATCTTGAACCCCATATCATAAGCCAGTATATGAAAAACAGGGTCAGGTAAAGACCGCCCAGAATGTTCATCTGTTTTTTCAGGTCATTTTTGCGCCTGGCCCGGAACCGTCCCAGTATTACGCCGAAAATACTGATAGCAAGACCCAGAAAAATAATATATAACAGATACTGCAAAAAACGCAAATCCCAGACTGTTCTGAGATTCAGCTGGTAAAACCGGTCAAAAAAGGTTTCAAACTCCGGCTGGGCCCGGTGAAATACCAGCATGGAAACAAAAAGAACAGTCCAGGCAATCAGATGCAGGGCAACGAAAATTTTGACCCAGACATCTTTTGATTTGCGCCGTTCACAGGTTTTTTTACGGTGTTTGATCAGGGCTTCTCCTGTTTTTTATGGGGAACAAATTAAAAAATATATTATGGTTTTGCCATGAATGAAATAGTTCTTTCCAAAAACCAGTTTCTTGAGCTGAAAAACCTCGTGTATCAGTCGTCAGGGATCAATCTGCATGAGGGTAAAAAAGAACTGCTCAAATCCAAGCTTGCCAAGCGGATGCGTCTGACCAGAAAAAATTTTGACCAGTATCTGGCCTTCCTGTCATGCAATGAACAGGAAGTGGTGGAATTCATTGACACTGTCACCACCAACCATTCCTATTTTTTCCGGGAAAATAACAGCATTGCGTACCTGGTACGTCATTTTTCCGCCCTGTCTGCAAAAAAAAGCCAGGTTTTCAACATTTGGTGTGCTGCCTGTTCCACTGGAGATGAACCCTATTCCATTGCCATTCAGCTGCTTGATGCTGGGCTGGATTTTTCCATACTGGCCACAGATATATCCCATTCTGTTCTGGCCACGGCTGTCCGGGGCATATACCGCATCGACAAAACCAGAAACATACCCAATGCCCTGCTTCACCGGTATTTTCAAAAAGGCGCCGGCAAATACCAGGGCCATGTCAAAATCAAAAAACAGGTGCAGGAACATATCAGTTTCCAGCGTTTCAACCTGATCACAGATACACCGCCAGACCAGCGGTTTGATGCGGTGGTCTGCAGAAATGTCATGATATACTTTGATCTGCCCACCAGCGAGAGCGTTGTAAACAAACTTTATGGGGCGGTTGTTCCCCATGGTTTTTTTGCCATAGGCAACGCAGAAAGTCTCATGAACCTGAAACACAAATTTTCATCCATACCAAAGGTGCCCTCTTTGTACGTAAAATAATTGGGATTCGGCGCCTCATATTCACCTGATAGCCCAATCAACGGGCCAGGTGGGCGTCGGTTTTAAAGCGGCGGGTGATCATCTCTATGATCTCTTCAGCACTGGTTTCAATGGGTTTGCTGCTCACATTGATCATGGAATACCCTTTGGCAATATAATGGCGGTGGGCCATGAGAATTTCCTCCTCAATATCTTTTTTCGTGGAATAGGCTTTCATGTCCGAGGCCCCGAGGCTTTCCTGGCGCATTTTCCGGTGGGCCACAAGCTGCTTGGCATTGATGTTCAAGGCAAAAATCCGCCGCCGGTCGACAACATCCAGTATCGCCGGCATGGGAACCCCTGGAACAAAGGGGATATTGGCCACTTTCCATCCCAGCACAGCCATATACATGGACAAAGGGGTCTTGCCGGCCCGGGACAGCCCCAGCAGGATAATCTCCGCTTCAGTGAGGGTTTCCGGGTTCAGGCCGTCATCATGGGCCAGGGCAAAGTCAATGGCAGAAACCTGCTTGAGATTCACCTGGTGGCGTTCTCTGTAAAGGCCGGGTTTTTCCAGGGGATCCTGGTTCAAAAATGCCTGGATTTTTGAAAGTACCGGACCCATAAGATCAATGGTGACTATTTTATGTTCCATGCCCTTGCGGGTGAGATATTTGCGCAGATTTGAATTGACAATGGTATGGACGATCAGGCTTTCAAGGTCCTTGACTTTGTCAATAAGTTCATCCACCTGAACCTCAGACCGGATCTGGGGCACCTTGACAACCGTAATCTTGTTGTTTGGAAACTGTATCAGTGTTGATTCCACCAGGTGAAAGGCATTGATGCCCTCTCCGCAGGATGCAATGTAGATCATTTGAAAGGCTGAAGGATCATGTGTATCTGTCATGAATTAATTCCTTTATTGCGGGCGGTTTTTGTTTTATAATATTTTTTGTATACTAACCGGAAAATTTGGGGAAGGCAACCATGGCACACCAGGATAAGGGACATTATGCAGGCAAACATCCGGATCAGAAGACTGATCCGATCATTGTCAAAAAACTCAGTGAAATCACGGAAAAAAACCAGATAGGCTGTGCATCTGCCCATAAAGCAGCAAAAAACCTGGGGGTTTCCCCGAAAGAGATCGGGATTCAGGCAGACCTGATGGAGCTGCGCATTGTAAAGTGCCAGCTGGGGCTGTTCGGGTATGAACCGGAACAAAAACGGATTGACCCGGGTATCGATGTTTCAGATGAATTGTGGGCAGCAATTGAGAACAAGAGCGTTGACGGCCGGCTTTCCTGTCGGGAATGCTGGGATATTGCCGGGGAATGGAAAATCAGCCGACTGGATATGGGATCTGCCTGTGAAAAAATCAATATCCGCATCAAACCCTGCCAGCTGGGGGCATTTTAAGGACCGGGCATGGTGGTGGGATGTGGGCGGATCAGGTTACGGCTGTATGGGATCCGTTCGTTAAAAGCCAAGCGCAAAATTGTAAAAAGCATTGTTGCAAAACTTCAGAACCGGTTCAAGGCGGCGGCGGCCGAAACAGGTTTAAATGACAGCCATGAATGGGCCGATATTGGATTTTGTGTTGTGGGCAATGCCAGTGCCCGGGTGAATTCACAGATGGATAAAATATTTAATTTTGTGGAAGATACGGGACTGGCCATGGTTGCAGATACAAACATGGAAATCATTCATCTGTAGCATTCCGGGCGGATGCCAGTTTTTTGCAGGTTTTCTGTCTGCGCCGCAATTTCTGTTTGCGGATTTTTTTTATCTGTTCCTGCAGGGCCGTATCTGTGCCTGACTGCAGGGCTTCAATTTTTTCAGCCAAAGCCCGTAACGCCAGAAACCGGTTCAGGTGCAGGGACCGGTGCTTGCCCATTTTTACGGACAAACCGGTTTTTTTGTGGCGGACAAACACGGCGGAAGAAGATTTGTTCACCTTCTGCCCTCCCCTGCCCGAAGCTTTGATGAATTTTTCTTCCAGATCCTTTTTTTGGATACCCAGATCAGCCAGCTTCTGTTCCAGGGCAGCCAGTTTTTTTTCATTGGGGCCCATGGTATTATGCTTTATCACCGTTCAACAGTTTTCAGGAATAATGCGGCAGACATCCAAAATCTGTGTTTTCCCTTTTATTTTCAACGCACCCAGCTGATCGATCCGGGCTATGTTGCCAAGGGTTTCAATATCCGCTTTCATCTCATCAAAGACCTTTGCGGACAGATAAATCTCATTTCCCCTGGCCATGGACTGCAGGCGCTGGGCCGAATTCACCGTGTCTCCTATGACCGTATAATTCAGATGGTTTTCCTCGCCTAAAAAACCGGCAATCAACTCCCCGGTGTTGATGCCCACGGTCATTTTCAATTTTTCACAGATCCCCCCTTTTTTCTGCTTGAACCGGTTAAAGGCAAAAAACATGTCAAGGGCTGCAGACACGGCATGGAAACTGCATTTTTCATCATGCAGGGGTGCGCCGAAAATGGCCATCACGCAGTCACCCATCAATTTATCAAGGGTTCCGGAATGTTTAAATACAACAGGAATCATATGGGAAAAAAAATCATTCAGGATCACCACCACCTCTTCAGGGGAAATCGTTTCTGAAAGGGTTGTGAATCCCTGAAGATCTGCAAAAAGAATGCAGGCTTTTATCCGCTCCCCGCCCAGTCGGGGCCGGCCGCTTTTCAAAATTTTATCCACCACATTTTTTGAAAAAAAACGGGACAAGTACATAATGTGCTTTTCTTCACTGAGCTTGTCGAAATAAAACCGCTGAAAGGAAACGGTATTCATCAAATGATCCCTGACAATGGCATAAAAGTAGCTGTCTGCAGCTTGAAACCCCTGTTTTTTATTTTTAAATAAAACCAGGGCCCCATGCACATCTCCCCGTGAAATCATGGGCATCGCATAAAGCGATCCTTCCATATCGTTGAATTCATCATAATTGCTTAAGTCTGTAATAATGACTTCTTCTTTACCGGTGGTCAGCTTTTTCAACAGGCGGCTTTGCCGTAAAAAAGAATAATCCATCTGATTGTCAAAACTCGATCCGATGATTTTCCCCTGAAGGTGCAAAATATCCTTGAACAGATACAACACGGCACCGGATAGATTTTTATACTTGACCAGACAATCCAGTTGACTCCGCCAGATCCGATCATGATCGGTTACGTCAATGGATTTCATTGCGGCAACCATTTCTTTTATAATGGACAGTTCATTGATTTTATGTTCATACTTTTGCTGGACAGATAAAAATTTATTTGTAATAAATTGAAACTGCGCCGGACTCGGAGTGCTTGTCGGGTTTGTGCCGTCCATCGTAGCTTTCCTTTTCTGACATCATGAAATCAAACGTACCAATTGGTTGTTTTCTTTTAAAAATAACCCGATATCTGCAATGCGGTCTGCAATTGATCCAATGCTTATATCGTCAAACACCCGTGTCAGAACATCCATGTGGTCCTTCTGGAGCCCGGGGATACCGTTTATACAGTTTTTTTGATCAACTTTATGCGCCATATCCGCCAGGTAATCCGCCAGTCCGGTGATGGCAGCCAGCCGGGCATGGCTGGCAGAAGATGAGGGAAGATGATGAAATGAGATGGCATGCACAAGGGATTCAGGCAGGTTCCACTTCTTGACAATAAGCCCGCCCACAACACCGTGGTTATAGCCGAACACCTCCTCTTCAAACTCATGGACCGGCATGCCGGTCTGATTTGACCATTTGATAATCTGCCCGTATTCTTCCGGGAAATGGTCAATCAAAAAAATTTTGCCAAAATCATGGAGAATACAGGCGGTGAATATTCCCTGATCGGAAAACTTGTTTTTGTTCTGACACATATACTGCCCAACCAGAGCGGTTTCAATGGAATGATGCCACAGGTTCTTCGAATCAAACAACCCGTCTAAATTTGATACAGTGAAGGCTTTGGACAGGCTCAATCCAAAGGCAAGATTCATGATTTCATCCCTGCCCAGAATAATCGCCGCCTCTTTTACGGAACTGACCTTCCGGGCCAGGCCATAAAAAGCGGAATTCACCAGTTTAAGAATTTTCAGGGTCAATACCTGATCCACCTCAATGATTTTTTTGATATCTTCAATTTCCGTATCAGGGTCCATGGTAAGATTGTAAAGCTGCAATGCCACAGACGGTATGGTGGTCAAAGACTCAACACGGTTCAATTTTGAAATGACATCGGACTGTCTGTTTTTGCGCAGGATCAACTGCTTTTCAATTTCACCTTTCAAGGCAAGTTCCTTGATGATGCTTTCAGCCCGGCCATTGAGTGTTGCGGGGGCCTGGGTTTTGATCTTGCCCGATAAGAAAGGAATCAAAGGGGAATTAAAAGGGAGCCTGGAATAAAATTTTTTTTGCACAGAAATGGGAAGGGTGGACAACCCGGCCCAAAGCACTTCCTGATCAATTGCCAGAAGTTTATGAAACAAACGGCCCCGGGCATGTTTAAACATCAAAACATCGGCTTTTAAAGCCGTTGCCCGGGTGCTCTCAACCAGCCTTTCATCAGCCGGAACCGATTCCGGAATGGCCACAGGTGGATGCAAAGAATCACCATAAGGCCGAAGACGGGTCAGGGCAACCTGGATCATTTCAGAAAAAGAATGGCCGTCCTTTGGAAAAACAGCCTCCCCCACTTTGATGCACGCATTTTTTTCCACCAGTTCTTTAACGGTATTGCCGATTTTGGGAACCAGATATTTCAGGCCGGATTCATCTGTGGTATATCCGAAAACAAGCACTTTGTTGTCTTCAATCACATAAACGGAATCACTGTCCCGAAAGGCATTTTCGATATACCCCTCTTTGCCCAGAAGGGATCTGGGAATATCCCCCTTGTCACCGGGTTCAACCTCCACATACACCATGGCCGTATCCACACCGGCACGCAAGGTCATATTGAACAGTTTTGAAATCCACTTGAGCTGCAATTCGTCGATATGAAAGGGGAACTGATCATCCTTGACCACCCGGGAAACCGAGACACTGGCGTTCATGCCTCTCAGCTGTTTGATAATCCTGGCGGCCCTGTCCTTGTGAGGGGTATCCCAGAGGATAGCCGGGCGATGCGCAAGTACCGTTGCCGCTTTTTTTCTGGAAAAATGAAATTCCCGGACAAGATAATCGAAAAACGGTTCCGTATTTTGCACATTCAGCTGCTTGAAAACAATTCTGTATAATGATTGCTGCATATCACATGTTCATAACCCAATTAACCGCGTTACCGATGTTCTGAATGTGCGGGGCCTTTCAAATGTACTTCAGATGCCGAAAAAAGCACAAAACAGATCCTGCCAAAACCCTGTCCTGGATTCGACACAAGGGAATTCTTATAGGTATTTGAATGTATTACAAACGATTGGTGGAGGCGGCGGGAGTTGAATATGTATAACCGCCAAAATCGAATACAGTTGATACACAAGGTTTTTCCCTAAAAATCAAACAATTTTAACAAGTTATATCTGATACAATAAATCCAATACCTTCAACCAATTCATTCAAAATATTTCAATTCTACCAGGATTCTACCAGACCTAATCCCATAACCAAAAAAATAAAGCATCAAAAAGAGCCCACCAACAACAAACCATAGCAGCCAAAATATAGCTATAAAGTAGCCGCACAAAGAAACAGTTCTTT
>JAZBPL010000164.1:0-2087 GCA_036351635.1 Desulfotignum sp. | reverse complement strand
TTTAAAATCAGATATTCTCTCTTTGAAGGTCCGACTGGCTGAAGCCCAAAAAAATCTGGTGGAAAGCACAAACACCTTTTCCACCACCCTGACTGCCCTGGCCACACTGCTCGGGTATAAACCCGGCCATTCTTTTTCTCTTGACCCCAACCCGGACAGCACCTGTGTGGTAACCTTTCCCGAATCCATCGACCAGGCCTATGCCCTTGCCCTTGAAAAACGGCCGGAACTGCACCGGGCAAAACAGCAGATCGATATGGCCAGAACAGCCGTATCCCTGGCAGCGAGCGGCTACCGGCCCCGGGTTGACCTGCAGGCCCGGTGGTATATGGACAGTGATGATTTTTCGTACAATACATCACAGGACAATTACACCGCCAGCCTGAATCTTGCCTGGAACCTGTTCGACGGATTTGCCACCCGGGCGCAGATTGCTGAAGCCAGGCATGAACTGGAAAGGGCTCTGGAAGCTCGGCAGAAAATCCAAATGCAGATTTACCAGGACGTGAAACAGGCCTATCTGGCACATGAAAACGCACAACAGCGGCTGAACGTGGCCCGTTCCAGTGTGGATATGGCAAAAGAATCCCTTAATATAGTTAAAAAGCGCTATGACGGGGGTGCTGAATCGATTACCCGGTACCTGGAAGCAGAACTGGACAGAACCAGGGCCGGCATCAACAAAGCAGCTGCCTTTTATGACGGCAAAACGGCAAAAATCGAGATTGCCCGGGCCATTGGAACCCTTTCCACACTCTGGTCACAGGAGAACTGAAAAGAATGTCTTCACATAAAATGAACACTGCCCGGGGTTTGATTGCAAAAACAGTATTGTCGGCCCTGCTGGTGCTTGCCCCTTATCCCTGCGGAACCGCTGATGCAGATGCAGGGTATCAGCCGCGAAAAACAGTCAAAACAAAGGAGCAGACCGTTGCACAGACGTATCCGGCAGTGGGAACTGTCCGGCCCAAAAGTGAAACCAGTATCAGTTCCCAGATCAGTGCCCAGATAACCGATGTGCATGTCAAAGCAGGGCAGATCATCACATCAGGCACCCTGTTAATCACCCTGGACAGCAGACAGGCCGCAGCCAGGCTGGAAAGTGCCAGAGAAGCGCTTCGCGGGGCCAAAGCCTCACGGGACAAAGCCCTCCAGGCCATAAACTCTGCGCAAGCCTCTTATACCAATGCAAAACAGCATTTCGCGCGGATCAAAAGCTTTTATGCATCCGGTGCCGCCACGGAGCAGGAATTTGAAAATGCACAAGCCGGTTTTCTGAAGGCCCGGGCCGCATTGTCCATGTCCCGTGAATCCCTGGTGGAGGCGGAGGCAGGCATCCAACAGGCCACAGAAACCATTACCGACGCAAAGGTACACCTTGGTTTTTCAAAAATCATTGCCCCGGTGGACGGAGAAATCATCCGGATCCTGGTGGAGCCTGGAGATCTGGCTTTGCCGGGCAAGCCCCTGGCAGCGGTGCGGACCAAAGGAGGCTACAGGGTTGAAGCCCATGTCAGAGAAGGCCTTATCAACACCATCAAAGCCGGTTCTCATCTTCAGGCGGTTATCCCCACCCCCGGCCTTTCTCTGGATGCAGTGGTTGAAGAAATCATTCCCTATGCGGATCCCCAGACCCGCACCTTTCTTGTCAAAGCTGCCATCCCGGCCAAAGAAGGCGTCTATTCAGGCATGTATGCCAAGATCATGATCCCCGAAGCCCACAGAGCCATCATCACCCTGGACAAAGAGGCGGTTATCCATGCCGGGCAGCTCGAACTTGTCATGGTCAAAACCAATGGCACCTGGCAGCGCCGGTACATTAAAACCATTCCCCTGGACGACACCCGGGTGGAAGTTCTGTCAGGACTGTCTGCCAATGAAACCATAGGCATCGGGGAGGCCCGGTGATATGACAGGCCTGCAGCCCTCTGATCCCAAAGGAATTATTCCCGGGACAGTCAAGGTATTTCTCGGTTCAAAATTTTCCCTGATTCTTATCATCATTGCCCTTTGCCTGGGTGCTGCCGCCCTTTTTGTCACCCCGAAAGAAGAAGAACCCCAGATCGTTGTGCCCATGGCAGATATCT
>JAZBPL010000163.1:0-7052 GCA_036351635.1 Desulfotignum sp. | reverse complement strand
TGGCGGCTACCGGCAGCACCATTGTGGTAATCGAGCACAACCTGGATGTGATCAAGTATGCCGACCACATCATTGACCTGGGTGTGGAAGGCGGTGACCAGGGCGGACAGGTCATTGCCCAGGGAACGCCTGAAGCGGTGGCACAAAACAGACAGTCCTGCACCGGGTATTACCTGAAAAACATCCTTGACGTCTGATTGTCAGGGCAATTTCATTCTTCAATAACACCCATGCCCTGACGGGCACAACAAAATGTGAAAGCTATTAGCTGTTAGCTGTTAGCCTTTAGCTGTTAGCTGAGTACTGATGGCTGACGACTTCAATAAAAATTAAAAAATAAATTCAGTCAGTTATAACAAATACGAATGTTTTTACATTGATTTGTTTTTTTAAACCACGAAGGACACGAAGAAGCCCTTTCTTCGTGCGCTTCGTGGTAAAACGGTTTGACATATCCGCCTGCATCTATTTGTCCGGCTCCACCATGGGGGTGCCCGCCATTATGCTTTTGGATCGATGACACACACGTCTGTGTCACAGGGACAGGCCCCGTCCACTTCACAGGCGTATGCGATCCTGGATGCTTTTTTAAAAAAATCATCAGAGATCACAGGAAAAGAAATCCGGCTGTCCAGTGCGGCCAGCACATGTTTATCAGGCATGCTGTCAATACCATGGCCGGTGACCCTGCCGGTAATGCCGTTGATGATTTCCGCATCATCTCCATTGGTGGTGACAACAACAGGAATCTGGTAGGGAAAAACAATGCGTGACAACGCCAGATTGGAAAGTCTTCTGGTCACAAGGGAACCGGGGGCAAACCGGACCATCATACCGGTTTTTTCCCCTGCCTGGACAAGAAAATCAATCCGCACAGAAGCAGACCGTCCACCTGCCCGGATGGTCACCTGCCGGCGGCTGTGAATATCTGTTTTGTCATACCCGCACACCTGGACCAGGTGGTGTGCGATCTTCTGGCGGTAGCGTTCATCATGGGTATCGGCAAGCATGTCACTGGTCAGAAAATCAACCAGTTCCCCCATGACAAGGTGGTGGGGATTTTTTTCCATGGGTATCTCCTGTAGTGCAGCGGTTTCAGGCAAATCCAGCCTGATAATACCGCATGTATATGAAAGCCGTCCGTACGCAGTTATCAGCTTCCAGTAAACAATTACAAATGTCCCCTGCTGTTTACTAACAGCTAAACGCTAACTGCTAAAAGCTAACAGCTAACAGCTTTCACCTTTTCTTTTACCCGTCAGGGCATAGGGCGTGGCCCTTATTGGACAATCCACCAGAAGCAATCCTGTTTTGTTAATCTGTAAGGGGTATTTCTTGCGCATTCCAGTCCGGGGTGATGATATCCACATCTTTGTCCGGCACGTCAGGAAACACAAGCATTGCTTCTGCATCTGTTTTCTCCAAAGGATCTGCAGCAGTATCTTCCAGGGCCTTTATCTCTGCCGTCACCGCATCTATGGTCCGGACATGTTCAGGCGGCAGCCCTGCGGTTCTTGCAGCATCCAGATGAAAAACCGCCTTGTCAACGTGGCCCTGGCGGAAAAGGGTCATGCCCAGATGGTACCGGATCATGGGGTTTTTGGGGGCTTTTTGTACAAGATCGGAAAACAGCCAGGCAGCCTGGGAATAGATACCCTTGTGGAAATAGGCCCAGCCCAGGGTGTCGCCAATGGCAATATTGTCCGGCAGTTGTTCATAAGCAGTCTGGGCCAGCGTCAGTGCCCTGCTTACATCTTTGTTGTTTTCCAGCAGCAGCCAGGCCAGGTTGCTTAAAAAAACCGGGGATCCCTGCAGTTTTTCTTTGGCCTGTTCCAAAATTTCCAGTGCCCCCTCAAAATTCTGGCCGTCAAGGCTGCACCGGGCCATGGCGATCCAGGCAGGTTCATAATCCGGGTTCTTTTGTGTGCATCTTTGCAGGGTTCTGGCGGCATCAGAAAACTGCTGGTTTTTTTCATAGGCCCCAGCCAGGGCAACATAGGCCGCACCAAAGGTGGGATCTTTTGCAATGACCCTGTCCAGCAGGGCAATCTGCATCTTTACCTGGTCCATCTGTCCGGCCAGTTTGGCAGCGGTATAGTATTCCAGATGGGTATGGGTGTCACTGGCCAGCACTGCTGTGACATGTTCCTGAACCTGGCCTGTCCGGCCGGTTTTCAGCAGCATCAGATGATGGCGGAAGCAGGCATCCGCAAGAAACGGATGGGTGTCACACACCTTTTTATAATAGGCCAGGGCCCGGGGATAATTTTGGGAAAGCTCCTCTGCCCGGCCCAGGTAATACAAAGGCACATGGGTGTCTGTTGTGAGTGAAAGGGCCTTGCGGAACTGTTGGTGTGCACCTGCATAGTCCTGCAGTCCAAGCAGGTTGAGGCCTTTTAACAGATATCCGGACGTATCCTCGGGATAGGTGTTGATAAACGCATCCAGATATTTTACGGACAGGTCATATTCTTTTTTCTTGTATAAAAGCCCTGCAATGCGGGCCAGGGCATCATGGTGACGGGGATCCAGCTGCAGGGTCTGCACCAGCTTGTTTTCAGCCAGTTTGATCTTCCCGGTGAGCATGTGGGCAAGACCCAGCAGGTACCGGGTGTTCACCAGGCCGGGCTGCAGTTCAAGGGCGGTTTTCAGATGGGCGGTGGCAAATACCGGCTTATTGGCATACAGCCAGTACTTGCCCTGAAGCAGTTCAAACTGTGCCACTTTGTCTGCAACAACCTTTTTAAGCCGGTCAATCAGGCTCCTGGCCTTGTCCAGCCGGTTGTTCATGATATATACATCAGCCAGGGTCATCCACAGGTAAAAATCATCCTGCTGCTTTGTCAGGTTTTCCAGCAGCTGCTGCGCCAGGGCATTTTTACCGGCACCTATATAGAACTGTACCAGATGCACGCGCAGTCCCAGATCTTCAGGTTCTATCTCTACTGCCTGCAGTATATATGTTTCTGCCGTATCAAAATCATTATCCAGCAGGTGGTAATCTGCCAGCAGCAGAAAAATTGCAGCAGACCGGATGGTGTTTTTTTCCACAATTACCAGAATTTCTTCAGCCTCGGCTTCCCTGTTCTGTGATTTGAGGAAAATGGCCAGTTTCATCAAAGCCCGCAGCGCATCTTTGGATGCAATAACCGCATCCCGGTAATATTTTTCCGCCACACGGGGCTGCCCCTCCATAACACACAGATCTGCTTTCACCAGATAATAGCCTGGATGGGCAGCATGTTTTTTTTCCAGGGCAGTGCAGATCTCTTTTGCCCGGCCAAACTGCCAGGTCAACATATACAGCTGTGCCAGCCTGACCTGGGTTTCGATATCCTCCGGATCTTTATTGTTTACTTTTTCAAAAAATATCAGGGCGCGTTCAGGCCGTCCGAGTTTCAGGTAGCATTCCCCCAGCCGGTTTATAACAACAATGTTGTCCGGATCATCTGCATGGATCTTTTTCCAGATAGTAACAGCCGTGCGGTATTCCCGCCTGGCAAATGCCAGATCTCCTTTTTCCATGGGAGTCAAACCATCACGGTTGTTGTCACACCCAAAGAAAAATCCTGACACCATCACGGAAACGCCCACCGCCAGTAGGATAAGAAACCGCCTCATTTTTTCACCCGCAAAGACACAAAAAACCCGGCCAGCAGGATAAACATCATATAGGTGATGATTTCAATGCGGTGGTCCAGCACATATTTCCAGATTTTCAAAATCCGGTCAAATATCCAGGGAAGGCTGGCATCCGGCTGGTTCAGCAGCACATTGGACTGCCGGGACAGGTCTGCATCAAACCGCCGTGTGCCGCCGTAAGGCATGCCTGCATCATCTGGAGGTGTCCCTTCCCCTGTTTGATGGTTTTTCCCGTCAAAAAAAAGGGTGTCAGAAACAATAATGGCATCACTGTCCAGCTTTTTTGGAGACAAATCGGCTGACTGGCTTATGCCCCGCAGAATCTGTCCCAGTTTTTGTTTTTCATTTTTGATATCCACAGTGATGCTGCTGGATGCAGTTTCACCAATACCAACATCCGTTTGTTCCCCTTTTGGGCCGTCTGGGGCCTGCTGTGTATTCAAAAGCACCAACGCCTTCTGCTGCAGCTGTTCATATTTTTCAACAATGGCTTTGATGCGCAGATTTGACACAAGCATTCTGTCAAGGGCATCCTCGGGTATGATATTGTTTTTAGACAGCAGCTTCAACGGCATTTTAATACTGATCTGATCTACAGAAACAAAGGCGTTGTCCCCTCTGGAAAGAAAATACACCGGATCGGTGTACACAAAGTTGTCATACAGTTTCAAAGGAGCATCAGTTAAAGGATTATTGCCTTGAACTGGACTTTCATATGGTGTATGGTCAATGCGTAATTCTTCAGACAGATCATCCGCGCAGAAAAAAGCATGACCTGGTGCAGACTGGAGCAGCAAACACATGAACAATAACAGTAAAATATGCGGAAAATTCAACCTGATCTCTTTTTGCTGACTGATTTTTTCAACGATATCACACTTTTTGTTGACAAATCATTAGCATATGACAAATGTATATTCAAGACTTTGAAGAAACAAATATAAGGAAAGAAACATGAAATCTTTGTTTGGATTCTGTTGTGTTGTGTTTATCGCTGTTTCTCTTTTGGGATGCCGGTCTGATGATGAGAAAAAAGCAGCCTTTTATGAAAAAGCCACTGCTTATTATGACAGCCAGGAATACGGCAAAGCTGAAATTGAGTTGAAAAACGCACTGGTTCTGGATCCTGAATTTGTGGATGGCTACCATCTACTGGCAAAGAACATGCTCAAACGTGGCCGGCCAAAAGAAGCGTTTTCCGTTTATAACAAAATATTGCAGCTCAATGAACAGGATGTGGAAGCAAATCTTAAGATTGCGGAATTTCTGGTTCTGGGCAAGCAGCCGGAACAGGCCATGGAAAAAATCTCTTTTGTCCTTGAAAAAGAGCCCGCAAACACGGAAGCCATGCTGGTGAAAGCCCAGATTTTCATGCAGAAACAACTGTTTGACAAGGCGTTTTCCCTGTATGAAGAGGTACTTGCCATTGAACCGGAAAACATTCTGGCCATGCAGAACCAGGCCAGAATCCATGTGTTCAACAAAGAAAACCAGGCAGCAGAAGACCTGCTGCGCAAAACAGTGGACCTGCACCCGGAAAATCTGGGTGTCCGGATGGTGCTCATCAGTTTTTACCTGCGGCAGCAGGATATCGCCAAAGTGGAACAGCAGTTGAAGCAGGCAGCCGCAATCACACCGGATAACCCGGAACCCCTTATCATGCTGGGCAACCTGTATCTGAACCAGAACAAAACAGACCTTGCTGAAGAAACCTATACCCGGGCAATGCAGGCAGATCCCAAAAACCTCAAACCCCGGATGGTCCTTGCCCGGTTTTATGAAAAAACCGACCGCAAGGAGGATGCCCTGAAAATCTATGAAACTGCCCTGGCGGAAAACCCGGATAATATCTCTTTGAAAACCACCATGGCCCGGTTTCATTATTCTGAAAGAAACATGGATGATGCTGAAAAACTGATTGCCCAGATGCTCTCCGAGCGCCCCGGGTATGTGCCTGCAAAAATGCTGAAAAGTGAAGTGTTGATCTATAAAAAAGCGTTTTCCGACGCGCTGAAAATTTTAAGTGAGCTGGAAAAAGAGGAACCCAATGAGCCCAGGGTGCATTATTTCAAAGGCATGGGATATATCGGCACCGGCAATTATGACAGTGCAAAATCATCCATTGCCCGGGCGGTTGAACTGAACCCGAAATACCTGAAAGCCCGGATGCTGCTGGCAGATATCTATCTGCAGGAACGTTCGCATGCACTTGCCCGGGATACGGCAACAGATGCCCTGGCCCTTGACCCGGACAACTACCGGTTGAAACTGATCCGGGCAAAGGCCCATATGGGGCTGCGGCAGTTCAAAGAAGCGGAAACAGACCTGTTGTCACTGATCCAGGGACAGCCGCAAAATCCCACCGGTCATTACCAGCTGGGACTGCTCAAGGCCGGGCTTCAGGATTTTGATGCAGCGGAAAGGCATCTTTCTGATGCACGGGAAATCAACAACCAGCTCCTTGATGTATTTTCCCTTCTGGTGCGGATCCGTCTGGCCCAAAAGGATTTTGAAAAAGCCCACCAGCTGTGCCGCGACCAGCTGGCCATCTATGAAAAAGCGGACAATAAAATCATGACAGCCGTGGTGCACACCATGCAGGCCAATATTTTCCTGGCACAAAAAGAGGTGAAAAATGCGGAACTGTCCCTGGAAAAGGCGGTTACAGCCCACCCGGATTACCTGCCGCCCTATGACATGCTGGCAAAGATCGCTTTGTCTGAACAAGACAGGGAAAAAGCCATTGCCCACTATGAAACCGTTCTGGAAAAAAATCCCGGTCTGCCCATGCCCCACATGATGATCGCCACCATCCACGACAGTACCGGGGACCATGAAACGGCAGCAGCACACTATAAAAAAGCCCTGGAGATCAACCCGGAATTTGCCCCGGCCGCCAACAACCTGGCCTACCTGCTGCTCACCACCACCACAGACGAGTATGATGAAGCCCTGCGCCTGGCCCGCATTGCCAAATCCAAACTGCCGGAAGACCCCGGGATCATGGATACCCTGGGACTGGCCTATTATAAAAAAGGCCTTTACGGCAATGCAGTGATTGAATTTTTAGACAGTGTGAAAAAAATCCCGGACAATCCTGTTGTCAATTACCACCTGGGGCTGGCCTATCACAAAAAAGGGGACAGGCAGCCGGCCATGGATGCTTTGAGAAAAGCCCTGGAACTCAGCAACACATTTGACGGGGCAGAACATGCAAAACAGCTGCTCTCAGAACTTGAAACGGGGTAGGTTTCACCCCTTTGGCTGCTGACTCTTATTTTGCGCTCTGCATCTGCCGCAGGATATCCTGGTAGCTGGGCCGTTCTTTGTCCTGAAAAAAAATACCCACACCGTAGGGCTCGTTTTCTGCGGCACGCATGGCGCTTTCCATGTTGTCAGGGGCCGGCAGG
>JAZBPL010000162.1:0-17821 GCA_036351635.1 Desulfotignum sp. | reverse complement strand
TGTTTTTGCAATGCCCTGCCAGAAATTTTCATCCAGCAAGCATGTCAAGCATTGTTTGCCCATTTTTTTAAAACTGCCATATAAAAAAACAGAACCAGAACCGGATGAAAAGCCATCCGGTTCTGGCGAAATGGCATGTTTTTGGGGCTTAATCTGCTGCCATTTTTTCAGGAATTTTCGTTTTTACCCTGGGTGAAACACAGTCCACTGCGCTGAATTTCGCAGGACATTTTTCCTGACACACCCCGCACTGGACACAGACGGACTGGTCAATGACATGCACCTTTTTCTTTTCCCCGGAAATGGCATTCACCGGGCAGGATTTGGCGCAGATGCCGCATCCCACACATTTGTCTTCCCTGATGACAAAGGAAATCAAGGATTTACATACCTTTGCCGGACAGCATTTGTCAAAAATATGGGCTTCATATTCTTCCCTGAAATAGCGCAGTGTCGTTAACACCGGGTTGGCTGCTGTCTGGCCCAGTCCGCAAATGGAGCCTGCGTGCACGGAAAGGCTCAGGTCATACAGCACATCCAGGTCTTCTTTTCTTCCCTTGCCCTTGCAGATCTCCTGTAAGATTTCCAGCAGCTGTTTGGTGCCCAGGCGGCAGGGAACACACTGGCCGCAGGATTCAATTTCTGTAAAATCCAGAAAATACCGGGCCACATCCACCATACAGGTTTTTTCATCCATGACCACCATGCCGCCGGAACCCATAATGGAGCCGGCTTCATCCAGGGAGTCGTAGTCAATGGGGGTGTCCAGCAGGGATGCCGGCAGGCAGCCGCCTGAAGGACCGCCGGTCTGCACCGCTTTGAATTCGGCGCCGTCAGGAACCCCCCCGCCGATATCATAGATGATCTCCCGCAGGGTGATGCCCATGGGCACCTCGATGAGACCGCAGTTGTTGACCGCACCGGTGAGGGCGAAAATGGCGGTGCCGGTGCTTTTTTCGGTTCCCACACTGGCAAACCATTCTGCGCCTTTGGTGATGATCATGGGGGCCGAAGAAAAACTTTTCACATTGTTGAGCAGGGTGGGTTTGTCATACAGCCCGATTTCCGTGGTTCTCGGGCGGGGGGCGACCCGGGGCATACCGCGCTTGCCCTCGATGGACAGGGTCAGGGCGGTGGATTCGCCGCACACAAAGGCCCCGGCACCCGGAAAGATTTTGATGTCAAAGTTGAAGTCTGTGCCCATGATATTTTTTCCCAGAAATCCCTTTTCATGGGCCTGGGCGATGGCCCGTTCCAGACGTCTGATGGCCAGGGGATATTCGGCCCGGACATAGATATACCCGGTTTCCGCTCCTATGGTGTACCCGGCGATGATCATACCTTCCAGCACGGAATGGGGGTCTCCTTCGATAACAGCCCGGTCCATGAATGCACCCGGGTCCCCTTCATCTGCATTGCACACAACATATTTGGGGGTGCCTTTGGCTGCAAGTCCGGCCTCCCATTTGCGGCCGGCGGGAAATCCACCGCCGCCCCGGCCCCGCAGGCCGGAGGCTTTCATTTCATCCACCACATCCTGCTGGGTCATGGTGGTCAGGGCCTTGTGCAGCCCCTCATATCCCTGGTTGGCAATGTAGTGGTTGATGTTGGTGGGGTCGATGATGCCGCAGTTGCGGAACACCCGGCGCTCCTGGGGTTTGAAGGAAGGGGTGTCAAGAATTCTGGTAACCCCTTTGACTTCTCCTTCTCCAAAGCTGCCCAGAGTATACTGGGGCAACGGGTCATCTCCAAGCAGGTAGGAATCTATGATTTCTGTCACCATGTCGGGATTGACATTTTTATAGCTGATGGTGGGTTTGCCGGGTTTGTCAATGTTCACCAGGGGTTCGGCGTAACAGGGACCGATACACCCGACCTCCCGGATATGGGCGGTGATGTTTTTTTTGGCCAGCTCGTCTTCAAACGCCTTGATCACAGCCATGGCGCCGGCTGATCTGCCGCAGGTGGCCGTACCAACGGCGATTTGCGGGTCCTTGCCTTTCTGCAGGGCATCCCATTCCTCCTGGGCCTGCTTCTGTATGTCAGCAAACGTCATGGTCATTGTGTTTTCCTCCTGTCGATAATTTCCGAAACCATTTTGGGAGTCAGTTTGGCTTCCACATCCTCATCGATCATTACACAGGGTGCCAGGGCACAGCATCCTATACAGGCCACTGTCTCCAATGTATATTCCTTGTCTTCAGTGGTTTCTCCTTCAGCAATGCCCAAAGCCCTTTCTGTTTCTTCTAAAATTTTTTCCGCACCCCGGACATGGCAGGCAGTGCCCCGGCATACCATAAAAGAATGTTTGCCCCTGGGGGTGAAACGGAACTGGGCATAAAAAGATGCCACTGCAAACACCCGGCTTTCCGGCAGGCCGGTTACTCTGGCTATTTCAAGCATGGCTTCATCCGGCAGATAACCCAGCTCTGCCTGTACTTTCTGCAGAATCGGGATGAGCGCATCCCGTTTTCCTTCATAGGGTGAAAGTATCTCACGCAAACGATCTTCCATTCTGTCTCCCTCCTTAGCTTGTCGGTCTGGTGCAAGTGGCGTTTCTTTTTTAAATTGTGGATATTACAATATCTGATTAAAAATATAAATACCCATTGCAAAAATACCCTGTTTTATTCAGATACTGCATACCACAAAAATATTTTCTATGCCATGCTTATACGCGGACATTGCGCATTCCCGGATAATTGCCCATGGTGCAAGGAGGGAAATATGGAATGAAGGTTGCTGCGGGCCGTCAATGTCAAGCGTATGGTTGAGCAGACAGGACACAGAAATCTGCCAGTTAATAAAGATCTGGAAAGCTGCTTACATATTGCTTACCAGGAGAATGATTCAATAAAAAAAAGGATACTGAATTTTTACTGTAACCCTTTTTTTATTGCTGGTGCCGGAGGCGAGACTCGAACTCGCAAGGGCATGAAGCCCGGAGGATTTTGAGTCCTCTGCGTCTACCAATTCCACCACTCCGGCATGAACTCATTCTATTAATGAAAAAAGGCGGTTTTGTCAATAAATTTGTTGGGGTCAGAAGTTAACTTTTTTACCCATTTTTATTGCGCGGCAAAGGGTTTGACTGATGGTATCAGATGGTATCGTCCCCTGCCTGAGCACCCGGGGCGGGTCACAGGTGATGTCCAGAATGGTGGAGCCGGTGCCGCCTTTCAGGGTGCCGGCATCCAGGACCATATCCGCGGCTTGTATCAATTTCCCGGGCATGTCGCTGATGCGGCTGCATCCGGGTGATCCGGACAGGTTGGCACTGGTACCGGTGATGGGACGGCCGGCTGCATGGACCAGTGCACGGGCCACGGGATGAGACGGTATCCGGACCCCTATTTTGCCGGTGCCGGCGGTGAGAAGCTTACATACACAGGGTTTTGCTTCAAACACCAGGGTCAGGCTGCCGGGCCAGAAGGCGTGCATCAGTATTTTCGCCTGGTCAGGTGTTTTGGTCACAATCCCCTCCAGGTCCTTTGGGCTGCGAACCAGGACCAGGAGGGGATTGTTTTTTTCTCTTTTTTTGATGGAAAATACGGTGTGTACCGCTTTCGGATCCAGGGCATCTGCTGCCAGGCCATACAGGCACCGGGTGGGGAATATCACCACGCCGCTGGTTTTTATGCATCCTGCGGCCTGTTTAATGACATCCGGGTCCGGGTGATCCGGATGAACCTGGATCACCCGTTGTATTTTAAATGGGGTATCAGGCAAAAGCGGCGGCTTTTTTCTGCACTTTGGCAGCCATATCCTGCTTGAAGCGCAGCAGTTTTTCCGCC
This sequence comes from Desulfotignum sp., assembly GCA_036351635.1. GTDB lineage: Bacteria > Desulfobacterota > Desulfobacteria > Desulfobacterales > Desulfobacteraceae > Desulfotignum. The sequence continues at coordinate 14,027 of JAZBPL010000162.1, read as the reverse complement.
ACTGCCGGGTCGGACAGCCCGATGATCTGGGCTGCGAATATACCGGCATTATGGGCGCCGGATTTGCCGATGGCCATGGTGGAAACCGGGATGCCCGGCGGCATCTGCACGGTGGCAAGCAAAGCGTCCAGCCCCTGGAGCGCAGATGAATCAATGGGAACCCCCAGCACCGGCAGGGTGGTGTGGGCGGCAATCACCCCGGCCAGGTGGGCCGCATGACCGGCCCCGCAGATCAGCACCTGGATGCCGTCCTTTTTTGCCTGGGATGCCAGACGGGCTGCCTGGTCCGGTGTCCTGTGGGCCGATGCCACGGTGACATAATAGGGGATATCAAACTGCTTTAAAATGGCCAGGGCTTTTTCCATGACCGGGAAGTCTGAGTCCGACCCCATGATCACCCCGACCCTGGGGGATATGGAAAGGCGCTTCACCGCCTTGGCACCGATGTCTTTGCGAAAAAAATGATCCGTGAAAGCGATTTTGGCACATGCCGTATAGGCGGTGTCAATGGCCTGCTGCACCGTGTCCCCCAGGCTGGTGACCCCCAGGACCCGGCCGCCTGATGTGACCACCTGGTCTTTGTCCATGGTGGTGCCGGCATGAAAGACCATGGTGTCTTTGACAGCATTGGCCGCATCCAGGCCGGATATGGCATGGCCTTTTTTGTAAGCGCCCGGGTATCCGCCGGCAGACACCACCACGCATACGGATGCCCTGGGATCGATCTGCACGGTGTGCTGGTGCAGGGTCCCGTTGCAGCAGGCTTCCATCAGGGGCACCAGGTCATTTTTTACCCGCATGAGAATGGGCTGGGTTTCCGGATCCCCCAGGCGGGTGTTGAATTCCAGGACCTTGATCTTATCCTTGTCCACCATGAGTCCGGCATACAGCACCCCCTTGAACGGGGTGCCTTCTTTGGCCATGCCCTGGACCGCCGGGATCATCACCTCGTTCATGGCCCTGGTGCGCAGCATATGGTCCAGAACCGGGGCAGGGGAATAAGCCCCCATGCCGCCAGTATTTGGGCCTTCATCATTGTCCAGGGCCCGTTTGTGGTCCTGGGATTCGGGCAGGGGCAGCACGGTTTTTCCGTCGGTCAAGGCAATGAAGGAAGCTTCTTCTCCCTGCAGGCACTCTTCCACCACCACGGTGGCACCGGCATCACCGAACTGTTTTCCCGTGATCATGTCATCGATGGCCTGGTCGGCTTCCTCCAGTGTGCTGCAGATGATCACCCCTTTGCCGGCAGCCAGACCGTCGGCCTTGACCACGCAGGGGGCGCCCAGGAACCGGGCATAGGCTTTGGCTTTGGCAGGATCGGTAAAGGCTTTTCCCACAGCGCAGGGGATGTTGTATTTCTGCATGTGGGTTTTGGAAAAAACCTTGCTGCCTTCCAGCCTGGCCGCAGCCCGGCTGGGACCGAAAACGGCCAGGCCCTGTTCTTCAAATACATCGGCAATCCCTTTGACCAGGGGGCCTTCAGGCCCTACCACAGTCAAATCAATGTCATTGTCTGCGGCAAACCCGGCCAGGGCATGGATATCTTCAGCAGCGATGGGTACCGGTTCTGCCAGATCCCGGGTGCCGGCATTGCCGGGGGCGCAATAGATTTTTTCAACCATGGGGCTTTGGCTGATTTTCCATACCAGGGTGTGTTCGCGGCCGCCACCGCCCACTACAAGGATTCTCATTTGCTTCTCCTTAGATTTGAGTTGTTGTGTTCTTCAATGGCCAGCTGAACCAGTTTGTCCAGCAATTGTGAAAAAGAATATCCGGCTGCCCCGGCAGACTGGGGATACAGGCTGGTGGCAGTCATTCCCGGGATGGTATTGGTTTCCAGAACAAATATCTCATTTTCTTTCAGGATCATGTCGGTGCGGGAATATCCCTTTAGAAAAAGCGCCTGGTGGGCGTTTACTGCCAGATCCTGGACACGGCGGGTGGTTTCAGGATCGATGCGGGCCGGACAGATCTCTTCTGTTTCTCCTGCCACATACTTGGCATTAAAGTCAAAATATTCATGGCCCTGGCCCGGGATGATTTCAATCACCGGCAAGGCTTCCAGGCTGGTGTTTCCCAGCACACCGCAGGTGAGTTCAATGCCTTTGATATAGGCTTCCATGATGATGGTGTCATCATGGGCAAATGCTTCCTGGATCGCCTTGTCCAGGTCCTGTTCCCTCTTTACGATGGTCATGCCCACGCTGGAGCCGGCACAGACCGGTTTCACCACCAGGGGCAGGCCCAGTTTCCGGATTAATTCCTGCGTGTCAATGGTATCGTTATCCGTAAAAGACCGATAGGTCGGGGTGGGAATATCCGCCCCCTGATACAGGCGTTTGGACAACAGTTTGTTCATGGCCACAGCTGACCCTAAAACCCCGGCCCCCTGGTAGGGGATATCCAGCAGGTCCAGCAGACCCTGGACTGTGCCGTCTTCTCCAAAAGGGCCATGCAGGATGATCAGGGCTGCATCGATGGCGGAAGCATCCATGACCAGCTTCTGCAGATCTGTTTTGGGATCATAGCGCAAAATGTCGTATCTGTCCTTGTCAAGGGCGTCAAATACCTGATTGCCGCTGTTCAAAGAAACGGATCGTTCCGAGGATATGCCCCCTGCCAGAAGGGCGAGCCTGATTTTTTCCATGATACTGTCCTTATCCCTGGATTATGGTTTGTCTTGCTTTTTCAAACTCTTCTTTTGTGATCAGATCTTTTTCATACAGGTCATCCAGCTGATGCATTCTGCGTTCTGTTCTGTCCGCCCCTGTTTCAATGAGACGGGTGTTTCCCTGGTTGCCAGGGCTGTCCGTCAGCAGATCGGGATTTTTCTTTGCATCAATCTTGAATGCGGCAATCCCGCCCAGCAGGCTGACTTCAATATTGCGTCCCTGCATCTGGGCACTGGAAAGCATATCCTTGAACTGGGAGGAACTTTTCTGCATCCGCCGGTATAAGAGCCAGACAATGACAAGCACCAAAAGAACCGTTCCTCCCATGATCCAGGGCAGGTAGGTAAACACCCCTTTTATGAACACCACAAAAAGAGCTATGCCTGCCAGCAGAAGCACATGGAGCAGCAGGATGAAGTACCCGATAAAAATATTTTTAAACAATCCCTCTTTGTCTGATTTTTTCAGTTTCATGATAACTTTCGAATGATATTTTCCCTGTAGGTGTCAGTGAGCAGAGGGGATATGCCCCCGCGCAACGTGTCAAGTTTTGTCAGAAGGTAATTGATTTTTTTGCTGATTTCCCGGTGCTGGACAGATGCGGCATCCGTGGCTTCCAGCAGCAGTTCCGCCTGGGTGATTTTTTTCTTGAGTTCAATTTCCGGCGGCAGGAAACCTGCGTTTTTCAGTATCTTGTATGCCAGGCGGCAGTCGTCCGGAACCTGGCATTCATCTTCAAAAACAAGGGGTTCCCCGCTGCCCGCCAAATTGTCAAATGCCCCGTCTTTCTGGGCCTTTTTGATTCTTTCTTCCACAATTTTTTCAAACCCGGGAATCATCTGGTCTGGTTCTCCTAAAAAATACAAACAGCATGGTTTTTACATATATCTCTAACAATTTTGGGTTAGCCGGTAAGGGTTATTCACGGTATGGTATGTTGATCAAGAGTTCTAATTTTATTAAACCAGGCCCGGTTTTGCAAGCTATTTTCTTGACAGGCAATATACAATACTGTATCAAATACCATTTTACACCACAGCATTGATGGGTAGAATTTCATGGGATGTGAAAGATATTTTTCTTAAACAACGATTTTCAGAGCAACATAAATAATTGAGAAAATGAACCAGAAAAAAAACATATCAAAAATCAGAAATATCGGTATCATGGCCCATATAGATGCGGGCAAGACCACCGTCACAGAGCGGATTCTGTATTATACGGGAAAATCCCACAAACTTGGCGAAGTCCATGACGGAGAAGCTGTCATGGACTGGATGCAGGATGAACAGGACCGGGGAATCACCATCACATCAGCTGTTACCACCTGCCAGTGGCAGCAGTCTACCATCCAGATTATCGACACCCCCGGGCATGTGGATTTCACGGTTGAAGTGGAACGGGCCCTGCGGGTTCTGGACGGGGCAATCGGTGTTTTCTGTGCCGTGGGCGGGGTGGAACCCCAGTCTGAGACAGTCTGGCGCCAGGCCGACCGGTACAGGGTGCCCAGAATGGCGTTTATCAACAAGATGGACCGCACAGGCGCGGATTTTTTTGCAGCTGTGGCTTCCATCAAAGAAAAACTGGCCGCCAACCCGGTCATACTCCAGGTGCCCATGGGTGCGGAAGATCGGTTTGCCGGGGTTATTGACCTGGTGGATATGCAGCAGATCCGGTGGGATGACGAAAGTCTGGGGGCAACCTTTATCATGGAAGATATTGCACCGGAATTTGCAGATCTGGTCAAGGAGTACAGAGAGAAACTGCTGGAAGCTGTTTCTGAGCAGGATGATACCATCATGGAAAAATATCTGGGCGAAGAAGAGATCACCAAAGCCGATCTTACCGCTGCCATAAGAAGCGCCACCATCAGCCGGAAACTGGTGCCGGTCCTGTGCGGCAGTGCCTTGAAAAACAAGGGTATCCAGCCGCTGCTCAATGCCATTCAAAGCTATCTTCCCAGTCCCCTGGATGTGCCGCCGGTGCGCGGTATTCACCCGGAAACCGGTGATCCCATCGATTTTCCCCCGGAGAAAAACGGCCCTCTCGCAGCCCTTATTTTCAAGGTTTCCATGATTGAAGGCCGCAAACTTTCCTTTGCCAGAATTTATTCAGGAAAAATTGAAGCAGGCGCTGATGTGTTTAATCCGGTTTTAAAGAAAAAAGAAAAACTGTCCCGGATCCTGCTCATGCACGCCAACAAGCGGGAGCGGCTCAAAGAGGCTTCTGCAGGGGATATCGTGGGCATTGTGGGGCTCAAGGATTCCGGCACAGGGGATACCCTGTGTTCGCCGGACCATCCGGTGTTCCTTGAAAGAATGGAATATGAAGATCCGGTGATTTCTATTGCCATAGAGCCCAAAACCCACGCAGACCAGGAAAAGCTGGACAATGTCCTGGAAAAATTTACCATCGAAGATCCCACCCTCAAGGTATCCAAAGATGAGGAAACCGGGCAGACAATCCTGTCGGGCATGGGAGAGCTGCACCTGGAAATTATCATTTCCCGGATGCGCAAGGAATTCAATACCCAGGTCAATGTGGGCAATCCCCAGGTGGTGTACAGAGAAGTGGTAACCGCACCTGCCAAGGGGGAAGCGGTTTTTGACCGGGAAATCTCCGGGAAAACCCATTACGCCAGGGTGCGGATCCAATTACAGCCCCTGGACAGGGGGGCTGGCGTCAGCTTTGTCAACAAGGCCCCGGAAGACCAGGTTCCTGCCCAGTTTGTGCCGGCCATTGAGCAGGGCATCAGAGAAAGTCTGGAAGGCGGGTATCTTAAAGGATATCCCCTGGTGGATGTGGGCATTATTTTGCAGGGCGGGGCATATGAAGAAGGCAAAAGCACAGACCTGGGTTTTTCCGTGTGCGCTTCCATGGCCTGCAAGGATGCTTTGGAAAACGCTTCTTTGGCCCTTCTGGAGCCCATCATGCAGGTGGAGGTATTTGTGCCGGATGCCTACATGGGAGATGCCATTGCTGACCTGAACACAAGGGGCGGCAAGGTGGAATCCATCACCCCGAAAACCAATATCCAGATCATCCATGCGGTGGTGCCCCTGGCCAAAATGTTCGGCTACTCCACTGCCCTGCGTTCCGCCACACAGGGCAGGGGAACCTTTACCATGAAATTCGATCGGTTTGACCGGGTGTGATAAAGCCTTAACTGCCGGATATCTCTTTTAATCTCTCTTTTGCCGATTTTTCCATATCCGGGTCTTCCAGCCCTTTTTCCATGGCCCTTTTCAGATGGCGTGCCGCATTTTCGGCATCCTGTATCCTGTCGTAATATATCCCCAGGTAATAATGGGACAGGGCGGTTCGGTTTTCCCTGGACATGATGCCGGCCAGGTGAAAATATGCCCTGGGAAATGATTGAGATGCGGTTCCTATTACCTGGTTCAGGTTTTTTTGGGCAGCAGACAGATCCCCTGATTCCATCTGTGCCACGGCCAGGTGAAATGTTGCCATGGTGCCCAGTACCGGATCCGACTGGATGCCTGACAGCACATTTATGGCTTTTCCAAACTGGCCGTCAATGGTATAAACCCTTCCGAGTTCCACCAGTATCATCGGATCAAACAGGTCAAAGGAAAGGGCTTTCTGCAGATGAAAAACAGCCTTTTCCCGCCGGTTTTTACGTGCATACAAAAGCCCCAGACCATAATGGCAGGCCTGCAGTTCAGATACAGACAGATCTGCTGCAAGCCGTGTTTCAATTTTCTGGATGCTTTTGCCGGCATCCTCGTACAACCCCATCATCCGGTACTTCACCATGTCATATGCATAGGTTTCAGGGCAGCCAACAGGTTGTTCCTCCGGAGAATAATCTGCCAGGAGCCCTGCCAGGTGGGCAATCCGGCTGCCTGTGCCAGGATGGGTTTTAAAATAATCCGGGATGCCTTCGATACCCCTGAAATCAGCGGCCCGTATTTTGTTGAGACCTTCCAGCAGCCCTGCCGGAGAATAACAGGTCTGTTTCAAGAGCAAAAATGCCTTCTGGTCTGCTTCTGTTTCATTTTCCCGGGTATAGGCCAGCATGGCGGATTGTCCGGCTGCCATGGATCCCACGGTCATGGCCTGGGCCGCATCTCCGCCGCCGGCTGATCCGATGAGCACCCCGGCCAGTACCCCGGCCATGCTGCCGATGGTGACAAGCTTGGACCGGTCTATGGATTGGGACACATGGCGGCTGGCAGCATGGGCGATTTCATGGCCGATGATACCGGCCAGTTCATCTGTACTGGAAAGGGCGGTGAGCAGCCCCCTGTGGATAAAGATATTGGCCCCCGGGCTGGCAAAGGCATTAAAGGTTTCATCATCAATGAGATAAAAACTGTAGGTAAAGGGCTGGGGCGGCAAAAGGGACAGGATATGCCGGGCCACTGTGTTGATCAGGTGATTGGCCGCAGGATCATCCATGATCATCTTTTCTTCACGGATCATCTGCATGAATTTTTCGGACAGTTTTTTTTCATCCGGTATGGAGATGGCAAAAGAACCGGCCGGCAGCCCTGTCACGATCATAAAAAAAGTTATCAGAACAGCGCTGAAATATCTTGCCTGTTTCATGACACAGTATTACCTGACCAGGGGTGTCTGCGGCAGAACCGACTGCAGGGTGATAAATTCGGTATGTTCCATGGCGATTTCAATGCGGAAGCTGTAGTTGTTGATCTTAAAGGACAGGCGCCGGTTTTCCGCAAAATGGGCATCGATCAGAAGGGTGATGGCCGCATTGAGGGTCAGGGCCTTGGGCTGGCCGAACTCGGCATTGAGGGTGAATTTTTCTTCCACCTCCTTGATGAGCTGGCCCATGAGCTGGTTGGTGATTTCACCGATGGTATCGGTGACTTCTGAATCCCTGATGGTGGCGGCCAGTTCGTTTTCAGGCATGCCCATGGCCAGCATGTATTTTTTGTAGATTTCAAAGGCGGCTTCAGCAGAAAAGTTCAGGATAACCAGCCCGGCGTAGTCACCGTCAAACTGCACAAATGATGTGACATCCGGTTTCATGGAAACCCGGGGGATGTCCTGGATGGTGGAAGAAAAGGTGATGGCCTGACCGGTACCGGTTTCCAGTGTTTTCTGGGTGGTTGTCAAAAATATTTTTGCAATTTCATCAATGGCATTGGTGGGGGATGACATGAAAACTCCTTTTTGTCTGTAATGTTTCTGAAGCCTATTTTCAAGAAAAACCAGGGAAAAGTCAAAGAAATAATCAGCGCTCCCCTCTTTTATAGGGAGCTGCCAGCATGGCCGGGGCATTGAGTTTTCTGGGGTCTTTTAAGCTGATGAGCACAAGGATGAGCAGGGTGGCAATATAGGGCAGCATGGCCAGAAAATTGGGCGAGATGCCCAGGGGCTGCATCAGGTACTGGGCCACAAAGATACCGCCGAACAGAAAAGCGGCCCAGATGGCCCGGCCCGGATTCCACAGGGCAAAAATGGTCAAAGCAATGGCAATCCAGCCCCTGCCTGCGGTCATGCCTTCGATCCAGGATTTGGAATAGGAGATGGACAGATGGGCCCCTGCCAGAGCGGAAAACCCGCCGCCGATGATCACCGACAGATACCGGATCAAAAATACATTCACCCCCTGGGTTTCCGTGGCTTTGGGGTTTTCCCCGGTGGAGCGGATCTGGATGCCCAGCCGGGTCCTCTGGAGGAAAAACCAGGATACCAGCGCCAGGCCCACAGCCATAAAGAAAAACGGGCTCTGGCTGAACAAAGCCTTGCCGATATAGGGAATATCCGACAATATTGGAATGGTGATATCCTCCATCTTTATGGTCAGCGGCTTTCCCACATAGGGCTTTCCCACCATGCCGGCCAGGCCCAGGCCCAGCATGGTGAGCGCCAGGCCTGAGACAACCTGGTTGGCCTGGAGGGTCACTGATGTAAAGGCATGGATAATGGAGATCACCATGCCGGCGGCCAGGGCGGCCAGAACCCCCAGCCAGGGGGATCCCGTGGTCATGGTGACGATGAATGCGGTGACCGCCCCCAGGGCCATGACCCCTTCTACCCCCAGGTTGAGGATGCCGCTTCTTTCACAGATGATTTCCCCTGTGGTGGCCAGCAGGAGCGGCGTACCCGCCACCATGGTGCGCTGGAGTGTTGATATAATGATGTCTTCCATGGATGGGTTTCCTATGTGCGTGAAAAGGTGACATTAATCTTGTTGTGTAAAAAATAATCCCCCATGATAAGGAAGATCAGCAGGGTGCCGTTGACGATCTCAACGGTTGCCGCAGGCAGCCCGAGGGAAATCTGGATGGCATCCCCGCCCACCAGGATGCCGGCAAAAAAGATGCCGGAGAGGATGGCATACAGGGGATTGAGTTTGGCCAGCCATGCCACGATGATGGCGGTGAAACCGTATCCAGAGGAAACCGATGCCGGATATCCCAGGTAATGGTGGATGCCAGCCACTTCCCCCACCCCTGCCAGGCCGGCCAGGCCGCCGGAAATTGCCATGAGGATGAGGGTGGTTTTAAAAAAATTGATACCGGCGTATTTGCCGGCATCAGGATTTTCGCCCACCACCCGTGCTTCATACCCGAAACGGGTCTTGTAGATGGCCAAGGCAAGGATGGCGGCGCAGGCCAGGGCCAGCATCAGGGTGACATAATGGATCCGTGATCCGGGAATCACGCTGAGGATGGCGGCATCCGGCAGGTTGTCTGTGCCCGGGAACCCGAACCGGGTTGCCCCTCTCCAGGGGCCCACAATGAGCATGGTCAGGATGTGGGCACAGATATAGTTGAGCATCAGGGTGGAAATCACTTCGTTGATGGCATATCTGATTTTCAGTATGGCCGGGATAATGCCCCACAGGGCACCCCCTAAAAAACCTGCGGCAAACATCAGCGGTATGACGGCAAAACCGGGCAGGGCATCCCCGAAGGTCAGCCCGGTCCAGGTGGAGAAAATCGCGCCCATGAGCATCTGCCCCTCGGCCCCGATGTTCCAGAACTTGGCCCGGAATGCCAGGGTCAGGCCGGCACCGATGAGAATCAGGGGGATGGCTTTGGTGATGGTTTCCTTGAATCCGTAAATGGAACCGAATGATCCCTGGAATATTTCAGAGATTGCAAACAGCGGGTTGACCCCGGCAATGAGAAATATGATGCTGATGACACCAAGTCCGGCTGCCAGAGAAAAGATATTGGTTACCAAAGTACGCAGCCGCGTGATCTGGTATCGGTCGGTATAGGAAAGGCGTATCATGGGCAGTGTCTTTGTGTTAATGATTTTAGATGCGTTTTGACCCGGCCATCATCAGACCGATCTCACACAGGCGCTCATCATCGGAATCAAAAATTCCCATGAATTCACCGGCAAACATAACGGCGATCCGGTCGCAGAGTTCAAAAATTTCTTCCAGGTCTTCAGAGAAAAGCAGAACAGCACTGCCCTGTTTGCGCAGTTTAAGCAGGTGGTGCCGCAAAAATTCCGTGGCCCCCACATCCAGCCCGTAGGTGGGGTGGGATGCCACCAGAAGCCTGGGTTGTTCACTGATCTCTCTGCCCAGAATCAGTTTCTGGATGTTGCCGCCGGACAGGTTCCTGATCTGGTTGTCGATGGAGTGGGTAAGGACTTTAAAATCATCAACAATGCCTTGTGTGTGGGTTTTTACATCGTTATACTTGAGAAAATACCGGCGGGAAAATTTTTTCAGGTGGTGCTGTTTCAAAATGGCATTGTCATAGAGAAACAGTCCCGGTGCAATGCCGAACCGGATGCGTTCTTCCGGCACATGGGATACCCCGTGGTCGTAAATATGCCTGGGGGACAGGTTGGTGATATCTTTGCCGGTGATGGCTACTTTGCCGCTGTCAATTTTCCGGATCCCTGTTATGGCTTCCGCCAGTTCCCGCTGGCCGTTGCCCGCCACGCCGGCAATACCTAAAATTTCATTTTCATGCAGATCAAAGCTGACCCCTTTTACAGCAGGCAGCCCCATGTCCCCTGTCACATGGATCTTATCCGCACGCAGGATCTGGTGTCCTTTGGCAAGTTTTTCTTTGCTGATGTTAAAGACCACATCCCGGCCGACCATCATCCGGGCCAGGTGTTTTTTATCTGTCTGTCCTGTATTGGCACTGCCCACAATACTGCCCTTCTGGAGCACCACCACCCGGTCGCAGATGTTCATGATCTCGTCGAGCTTGTGGGAGATGAAGATTACGCAGTGGCCGTCCGCTTTCATCTGCCGCAAAATAATGATGAGTTCCTCAATTTCCCGGGGGGTGAGTACCGAAGTGGGTTCATCCAGAATGAGCAGGTCAGCCCCGTTCATCAGTGCCTTGATGATCTCCACCCGCTGCTGTTCGCCGGCGGACAGCTGCCAGATTTTTTTGTTCAGGTCAATGGTGAAGTTGAACTGCCGGGAAAAAGATGCCACTTTTTTCCGGATTTTGATTTTCGGAAAAAAAAACGGGGTGTCTTTGTACCCCAGGGCGATGTTTTCAATGACCGAGTGGTTCTGGATCAGCATGAAGTGCTGGTGGACCATGCCGATACCCATAAGGATGGATGCCATGGGGTTGGTGATCCGCACAGGCCTGCCGTTGATTTTGATCTGCCCTGCATCCGGCTGGTACAGACCGTAGAGAATGTTCATCAACGTGGTTTTGCCGGCACCGTTTTCTCCGAGAAGCCCCAGGATTTCACCGGATTCCACAGTCAGATTAATCTCTTTGTTGGCATGGATGCCATGAAAGGACTTGCTGATGCCTTCCATGTCAAGGCGCTGTATTTTTTTCATAAGGGTGGCAGGGCAGCCGCCCCGGGATTTCGGCATGTGCATGAGCCCGGGACCGGCTGCCGGATTGAAATTATTGGGGTATGGTGCCTTCCACGTTATCCACATAGTACATGATGCTCAGGAGGTCCTCTTTGGAAGCCCGTTCACCGGGCTTGATCTGCAGGGTTCCTTTGTTGTCATGGATGGGTCCGGTAAAGGGATCAAACACCTCCACTCCCTGTTTCATCTGGTCATAGCGTCTCATCACCAGATCATAGGCGGATATTTCACCAAATTCTTGTGTCTGGATCATGGCCTGTTTCAGGTCACCCACAAATTTGGGATTGACGGGATCGGTTTCATTGCCCCCCAGGATGGCGGCCCCCTCTTTGGCCAGCCACCATACATCTTCATTGGTCCAGTTGCCGGAATAAATATCTTCCAGGATTTTGACATACATTCCGCCCCAGTTCATGAGCTGGCCGGATACCACAGAATCCTCTCCATAGGGCTGCATGGCGGAATAATGGCTGAAGGTATAGATCTGTTTGCCTTTTTCCGTGTGGGACTGTCCCACCTCAATGACCGCCGGGGTGTCCTCTGTAAAGGCCAGGGTGTCACACCCTTCGGCAATCAGGGACTCGGCCGCTTCCCTGGCCTTGTCCGGTCCATACCAGGCATAGATCCATTTGACATGGACCTTTGCCTCAGGATTGGCCGCCTTGATGCCTAAGGCATAGGCATCGATGTGACGGATCAGCTCCGGAATGGGGAAGGCTGCCACATACCCGATCTTGTTGGTTTTGGTCAACGCGCCGGCCATGAGGCCGTTCAGGTAGTACATCTGGTACAGGTCACCAAAATAGGTGCCCACATTATCAGAGCGCTTGAACCCGGAACAGTGCATGAAAATCTTGTCTGGATAGCGTTCACCAGCCTTTACGGTAGAATCCATGAAACCGAAGCTGTTTGTGAACACAACATCACATTTCTGTTGCTGGATCAGGCGGTCTATAATCCGGTCACTGTCTGATTCTGATACAGATTCCACATACACGGTTTCCAGCCAGTCCAGTTTTTCTTCGGCAAATTTTCTGCCCAGGTCATGGGCATGGGAAAAACCGTAATCTCCCACAGGCCCCACATAAATAAATCCGGCCTTGATTTTTTTGTCTTCCGCGCCAAAGGCACCTGCTGAAAATCCCAGTAAAACAATGGAAAAGATCAGCAGAAACAAGCTCAATTTTTTCATCCTGATTCACTCCTTTTTTTGGTTAGGGGGTAAAATATCACGGGATAATACGATATTAGAGGGATTTGAGTCAACCTTTATCATTCAGGTTTGCATCAATAAAGGATTTAACAGCCGGCCCATATCCCCTGGTTTTGCTTGCCCCGCTGTGGCCGGCATCTTTGGCAATATAGCAGGCCACCTTTTCATGGGTAAAGCTGTGTTTCAGCTTCCGGGCAAATGATATGGGAAAGCGCCGGTCTTTTTCCCCGTGAATGATCATGACCGGCATGGTGATCTGCTGTGCTATCCGGGCCGGACTGTATGTGTTTGTTGCCCCTCTGTAAAAAATGTCCATCCATAAAACAATCATGGGGCCGAACAGCTTGCCGAAAGCCGGATGGATCCACCGGTACAAGCTCAGCAGGGCTTCACGGGTATGGGCATAGGATGCTTCCAGAAACAAAAGCCGCACCATGGACGGGTGTCTGGCCGCGGCAATGATGGCCCCGGCAGATCCGGCGGAATGGCCATACAAGAGCACCGGTTCACCCACCCAGTTGATGACCGATGCAATATCTTCGGCAAACCGCACGGCATTCATGCATTGTTTGGGACTGGAATTGCCGTGGTCCCGGGCGCTGTGCATCACAGTGGCAAATCCCCATTGTGCAAAAACCTGTGCCCGTTTCACCATCCGGTCCCGGTTTCTTCCCCATCCATGGGCAAACACAACAATGCCCCGGGATCGGCCTTTGGGGTCGATGCGCCATACCTCCAGGTATCCGCCGTCAATGGCCGGGATCATCGTATCGGTTACGGTTCCCCACCGGGGATGGTCCTTTACCGGATTCCGTGGGATCTGCTGCACCAGCCAGGTGAGAAACAGGGTAAACACCAGATAGATAAGCGCCACGCCAGTCAGGACATAGACCAGGTTCATCACATATGGCAACAAGGTGGTATCCGGCACATCCATCGGGCATTTCCTTTTATTGAATTTGACAGCAACCCGGGCATTATGCCAGACATCTGATGGAATATCCAGCCCTTTTGCCCGGATATCCGGGGCCAACGCAGGCAGCTGATTAGTTCACAATTCAATTGACATCAGGTATGTATGGCGGTATAAAGGTGGTATGAAAACAAAGACATCCATTACATTATCCCAGGACATATTGCGAGCCATTGAAGCGCATATGGGTGGCTACAAAAGCCGGTCGGATTTTATAGAGACCGCAGCCCGTTTTTTTATTGGGCAGCTGGAAAAAAAGGAAGCGGAGCTGCGTGACCTTGAAATTATTAATAAACATGCAGATACGCTCAATAATGAGGCGGAGGACGTGCTTGGCTACCAGGTCCCTATATGAGA
>JAZBPL010000161.1:0-6910 GCA_036351635.1 Desulfotignum sp. | reverse complement strand
GTAAACTGAAAATGGGTATTTATCAGGCGCCTTTTCTGTTCATGGCCCCGGGAAACCACATAGTCCACCTCCTTGAAAATCCGTGCAAAGGTGGTGGATACCAGCAGCAGGTTCAGGGTTTCTTTGGTGCCGTCCGATACCACATAAATGTCTTCATCCTGTTTGAGCCGCTGTACCAGCCGGTTTTTGCTGATGGTTTTCTCATGAATGAAGTGGCTGGGTTCCAGTTCTTTTGCCAAAATTGGGTCGGTGCGGGTATCGGTGAGGGAAACTTTTTTGAAAACCGGGGTTTCCTTGACAGCCAGAATGACAATATGGCCCAGTTCCGCCAGAAATTTTGCAATGGCAATGTCCACCATGACGCTGCCGGAATCATCGGTGAGCCAGAGGATTTTGCTTTTCGGGGTGTGGATCAGATCCATCAGCCGGGACAGGCCGTTGCCGGTAATGGGGTTTTCAAATATGGTTCTGCATGCCTCTACTGAAGGTGTCTTCATTTTTTTACTGCGCCACATATCCTGGGCACACAATACGGTCAGCAGGCGCCTCAGCTCAATCTCCTTGATTTTTTTGCGCAGAGAATGCAGGGAAAAGGTGTCAATATCCCTAAAAGCCCCGTCAATGTGGTTGAGGGCTTTTTTAAATGTGTCAGACTGCAGCAGGTTATGGGCCTGGCGGTTTTCGTGTTGTTTTTCCTGGGAATAGGGGTTTTCAATGTGTGTCCTGCTTAAAAATATTTTGCACAGCCGCTTTTCCAGGCGGGAAGGAATGATCAGGCATGTTTCAATTTCATGTTCATACTTTATGCGGATCAGGGCCGTGAGAAATGCCCGGTCATAGGCGGATTCAATAAATGTATTCACCAGTTCCATGACTTTGTCATACACATCCTGGTACCGCTGCTGCAGATAATGCTGTGCGTTTCTGGACATGATGGCATCAAAGGTTTTGTCTGAACAGGGAAAATACCGCTCATTGTTTTCCAGGTACACCATGAATTCAACCTGCTCCACAGTGCCCACCTTGTAGGGATAGGCAAACGGGTCAATGTGATTTTCCAGGAAAAATGCGGTCAGCCAGGCATCCTGGTCCGGGTCTTTTCCAATGGTGACGGGGGTGTAGTCCTTGTTGGCCATGGCAGCTCCTTGTAAGAAATTTCAGGCATGGTATCATGGTGCAAGCACTTTTTCAATCCAATCGAACCAGGTTGGACCCGTGCCGGGCGGCCCCCGCTGCCTGCGCATGTTTGCACCGGTTGACATGGTGTAAGGCATGCCCCGCTAAACGGCAAAAACTGCGGGCAGGTATGTCCTCAAACAGTTTGCCGTTCTTAACGCAGGGCATGCCAACACCATGTAACAACCGGCTGCAAAATATGGCGCAAACAGCAGACATCCCCCGGCACTAGTCAGATGAGCCCCTGGGGGTGGGCTGTGACAGGACCGTCAGATCCCAAGGGGGCTGTTGAAAAAAATCTGATGGTTTCGTTTCTGTCATAGACTATATCATGATGATAGGTCCTATAACCGAAAGCCCCCGACGATCTCGGGCCGGTCACAGCCCACCCCCAGGGGCGGTGTTCAATCTGACACAGGGGCTTGACAAGGGTTTTTCAGGCAGGTACTTAAGTCAGCATGGACAATAAACAGGCAATGGCCATACTGGGCCTTTCCCACGGTGCATCATTTCAGGATGCAAAAGCAGCCTTTCGGCGCCTGGCCAAACAGCACCACCCGGACCATTTTGCAAGGGACGCCGTTGCAGTGGTTCAGGCGGAAAAGCAGATGAAAGCCATCAACCAGGCCTATCACCTGCTGGCATCTGTGCTGCCCAGGGCAATTGAAAATGCATCACCTGTCCGGGATATGCCCGGGGCAGGGCGCACTTCCGGGTTTGCGGATGTGGTCATGCGCATGAAAAAGCGGTTCTGGAAGCAGTCCGGCAGAACCAAGCCGGCAGGACCGGCTGGTACAGCAAGCAGGGCCGGTGCCGCAGAAAAAGCCGGCATGTCAGGTGTATCTGGTAAGACAGATCAATCAGGTAAGGCAGATACATCCGGCAAGGCAGGTGGCGGCGCAGGAAAGGCAGAAAGATCAGGCAGGGCCGCTGCTTCCGGCAGGGCAGGGTCTGCCCGGAACAAACCGCCGTCAGGTGCGGCAGGATATAGCAGGCCCCATGCCGGGGCTTTTGCCCAAAAAAGCAGGCCTGGTTCGCCACACGCCAGTTTTGAACAGGTAATCACCCCCCTGTGTGCCGGGGCAGGGGGCAAGGCAGCATCTCGGCCTGGCACTGGAAAACGGTTTACAGCAAAGCCCCATGCCCCGTATGCCGGTTTTGTCAGGTATATGGAGTTGCAAAACCGTGTCCGGAACCGAAACCGGTTTCAGGACCGGAACCATAGTACACGGGTGGAAAGAATCAGCCGGATCCGCCCGGTGGGAAGGGTGGCGCGTGATTAGGGTTTGCCAGGAGTCAGATATCCAAGGCTGCAACAGGGGTGCCGGTTTTCAGATCCATGATGCACACTGATCTGTCATCGATGATACCATAGGTCGGCCCCCCTTTTTTGGGGCGGGTGATGGATCCGGGGTTCATGAAGATTCTGTTCTGCTGCTTTTCCAGTGTCCAGATATGGGTATGCCCCTGGATAATGATCTGTGCATCAGAAGGGATTCGGCCCGGGTGGTGGCCGTGGTGGAGGAAAATTTTTTTGTTTTCTGCGGCAAATGTGAGGGTGTGGTCATGCCCAGGAAAAAAAGAAGGGACATCGCAGTTGCCGTAAACATAGTAAAAGGGGCGCCGTGATGCTGACAGGTCCTGCCTGATGGCCTCCGGATCAAAATCAGGGTGGCCGAAACGGCCGTATCTGGTGTCAAACAGATCCCCGGCAATGACCATGACATCGTTGTCCCCCATCAGGGCTTTGAGGGTCAGCCAGGTGTTGATGCTGCCGTGGATATCTGCAGTTATCAAAAAAGTCATCTTGAAAAAAAGAATGGGGTCCTACAGGGAGGTGTCGTCCTGCACCGGGGCAGTTTCCCGGGTATTGATGAGATCCCGCAGTTTTCCTGAACACTTGAAGGTCACAACACGCCGGGCCGGCAACGTCATCTCTTCATCTGTTGCAGGGTTCCGCCCTTTTCTGGCTTGTTTCTCGTTGACACAGAATTTTCCAAACCCGCTGATCATGATATCTTCACCACTTTCAATGGTCGCTTTGATGATTTCCAGAAACTCTTCCATGACTTCATAGGCGGTTGTTCTGGGAAGATCCAGCTTCTCTTGTATCTGTTCTGCAATAATCGTTTTGGTCAGGGCCATAAAAATTTACTCCTGCAGCATAATGTGGGCGGTATGTTTCACATTGGATAAAAAAAATTGTCTGGTAAAATACTGTAAAAAGTTTTCAATTGTCAAGCATTGAGATTCTGTCATGGGCATCCGTTGGTTTGGGATTGTCAATCATGTGATAGTCTGGTATTTGTATATGACAGTTTCAAATGGTGATGAATTTAATGAATTTATCTTTGAATGTCAAATAATTATAAATATTTATGTTTTTTTTCACGGAGTGGTCATGACAAGCATAAAAGCGATTGGTCCCCTGGACGGCAGATATGCCCGGCTGACAGAGGATCTGGCAGATATTTTCAGTGAATACGGCCTGATACGCCACCGGGTTCAGGTGGAAATCCAGTGGCTCAAATTTGTTATCAAAGATCTGGGTCTGGCCGGGGAGCTGGAAATCAACCTGGATGCTGTGGATGCCATTGCAGACAATTTTGGTGTACAGGATGCAGAAACGGTCAAATCCATTGAAAAGACCACCAACCATGATGTCAAGGCTGTGGAGTATTTCATAAAGCAGCAGCTGGATGCAGCCGGTCTGGATGCCATCAGGGAATGGGTGCATTTTGCCTGTACGTCAGAGGATATCAACAACACAGCCTATGCGCTGATGCTTAAAAAGGGCAGGGATCTGGCCGCAGACCTGGTGAACCAGTGCATCGGTGAAATGGAAAAAAAGGCCCGTGCCTATCAGGCGATACCCATGATGTCCCGGACCCATGGCCAGCCGGCAACCCCAACCACCATGGGCAAGGAATTTGTCAATTTTGCCTGGCGCCTGGGACAGGAAAACGCCATTTTGGAACAAAAACCAATCCAGGCAAAAATCAACGGGGCCACAGGCAATTACAATGCCCATCTCTTTGTGTTTCCCGACATCGACTGGATAGCGGCTTCCCAGCGGTTTATCTCATCCTGCCTGGGGCTTACCCCCATTTTGTTCACCACCCAGATCAGCCCCAACCCGGGTCTGTCTTTTCTGCTGCATTCCCTTGTCCGCACAGCTGCTGTTTTCATCGACTTTAACCGGGACATGTGGGGGTATATCTCCCTGGGATATTTCAGGCAGCGGGTCACGGAAGGGGAAACCGGTTCTTCCACCATGCCCCACAAGGTCAATCCCATTGATTTTGAAAACAGCGAGGGCAACATGGGACTGGCCATATCCCTGATGGAGCACCTGGCGGTCAAGCTTCAGAAATCCCGGTTCCAGCGGGATCTCAGTGATTCCACAGTGCTCAGAAGCCTGGGTTCCGCCTTTGCCTATTTTTCCATTGGCGTGAAAAATACCATGAAAGGGCTTTCCAAGCTGGACCTGGATGAAACTGTCATCAGAAAAGATCTGGACAACAACCCGGAACTGCTGGCAGAACCTTTCCAGACAGCCATGCGGGTATTTGGAGAAGAAAATCCCTATGAACGGCTCAAGGCCCTGACCCGGGGCCGCAAAATTGACAAAAAAGCGCTGGATGCATTTGTGGACAGCCTTGAAAAAGTGCCGCCCCAGTTCAAGGCGCGTATGCGCAGCCTGACACCGGCCACCTATGTGGGCCTGGCTGAAAAACTGGTCCAGCAGTATTTTGACCGGTAAAACCAGGGATCTGTCAGGGGACTTGTTTTTGTGCCTGAAATTTCATATATGAAAGCTGTCAGCTGTTAGCTGTTAGTTGGTAGCTGGGAAAAATTTGTGATTGTTTACTAAAAGCTGAAAATTGCGTACTGCCGACTGAAGCCTTTCATTAAACATTTATGCGCCTGAGAGACCACAACAAATGATGAAAATATAGGCAGTCCTGAATTAGCTTAACACTTACCACTTTCATATAACTTTTTATAAGGAGCTGAACAATGATCATAGGCATTCTCAAGGAGATCAAACCCCAGGAAAACCGCGTGTGCATGACCCCGGCAGGTGTGGACCAGATGAAGGCCGGCGGCCATACCGTGTATGTGGAAAAAAATGCGGGCAAAGGCTCCGGGTTTGATGATACCCTTTACACAGCAGCAGGGGCTGTGATTTTAGATACCCCACAGGAAATTTTTGACATTGCAGACATGGTCATGCATGTAAAAGAACCCCAGCCTTCTGAGTACGGCCTGATCAAAAAGGACCAGATAGTTTTCACCTACCTGCATCTGGCTGCGGAAAGAGAATTGACCGATGCCCTGCTCAAGACCGGATCCATCGGCATTGCTTATGAAACCATTGAAGATAAAAAGGGCGGGCTTCCGCTGCTGGCACCCATGAGCGAGGTGGCCGGCCGCCTGGCAACCCAGCAGGGGGCAAAATACCTGGAACGTACCTTCGGGGGCAGGGGACTGCTTTTGGGGGGTGTTACCGGTACGCCGTCCGCCAATGTCCTGGTGATCGGCGGCGGGGTGGTGGGTATTCATGCGGCCCAGGTCGCCTGCGGCATGGGGGCCAATGTCACCATACTGGACATGAACATCGACCGGCTCCGGTATCTGTCGGAAATCATGCCGGCCAACTGCACAGCACTGATGTCATCCCCGGCCCTGATCCGGGAACTGGTCCAGACAGCAGACATGGTGGTGGGCGCGGTGCTGGTGGCAGGGGCCAAGACCCCCCGGCTCATCACCAGGGATATGCTGCCCACCATGAAAAAAGGATCCGTGATCGTGGATGTGGCCATAGACCAGGGGGGGTGCTTTGAAACATCCAGGCCCACCACACATGGGGACCCCATTTACGAAGTGGACGGTGTGATCCACTATTGTGTTGCCAATATGCCCGGGGCAGTTCCCCTGACCTCCACCATTGCCCTGACCAATGTTACGCTGCCCTATGCACTGAAACTTGCCAACAACGGCTGGAAAAGCGTGCTGGATGATCCCGGATTTGCCAAAGGGGTCAATTATGTGGGTGACAAACTGGTGTGCAGACCAGTGGCAGATGCCTTTGGCCTGCCGTACACCGACCTGAAAGCTGTTAGCTCTTAGCTCTTAGCTGATGACTTTCATGTAAAAAGAGGGGGTATATGGGAAAAAAATGGACAGAAATCCATGGAAACATGCTGGTGAACCTGGCCAGACACTGCATTGCGCAAAAGCTTGCACTGGCAGAGACCGTGCCGATGCCGGATCTGTCTGATATCCCTGATACCCAGCTGAATGAAAAAAGGGGGGTCTTTGTGACCCTCCATAAAAAAGGGCAGCTGCGGGGGTGTATCGGTAATATCGAACCAGAGAAAAGCGTTCTGGAAGGGGTCCGGGAAAATGCCGTACATGCCGCCTTTGATGATACCCGGTTTGCCCCCCTGACAAAAGAGGAGTTCGACCTTATTGATATTGAGGTGAGTCTGTTAACCCCCCCAAAAAAGATGCAATTTTCCCACACCCGGGAAATGCTGGACCAGATCACTCCATTTACAGACGGTGTGATTGTTGAAAAAAACCGGAACCGGGCCACGTTTTTGCCCCAGGTGTGGGAGCAGCTGCCGGATCCTGAATCCTTTTTAGGCCAGTTGTGCATGAAGGCCGGATGTGATGCCGATGCCTGGCAGACCGGGGATATGGACCTGTATACCTACCAGGTCCAGTC
>JAZBPL010000160.1:0-32954 GCA_036351635.1 Desulfotignum sp. | reverse complement strand
GCCGTCTCTGTGTTCTTTGACGGTGCTGTCTTTGAGGCGTGTCCATTCTGCCAGTTCCTTTAGAGCTGCGGTGTTTTCCATCTGGATGATGTAGTTGGCCACTGCCTGTTCTGCCATGTGGTCAGCATGGGTGGTGCCTGATGCAAAATAAAACAGATGCCCGTCTGCAAGGCGGGAAAATGCGTCCACATCTTCGGGTGTCAGATGCCTGCCTGACAGGTGGCTTTTCACCGTTCTGCGTGCGGTCAGACGACCCATGTCCATATTTTTTGGCTGGGTTCTTTCCAGTTTGAGAGACACCAGATCCGGATTACGCTTTGGATCAAATTGGTCTTTTGCAATCATTGTGATATGGGCTTGATATCCATGGGCAGCCGCTGCCTGCACCAGGTTTTCCAGGAATGTGCCAATGGACAAAACCGCTTCTGTATTGCTGCTGTCCACCACCGGCAGGCAGCGGTCAGGGTCCAGTCCGATGGTCCAGTGGTCTGAATCATTGATCTTCACAAACCAGGGCTGGGCGTTGTGGCCGCTGGGGGCCAGGGATGCATAATATAAAATCCGGTATCCATCCGCGGTCAATTCCGGGATATTTTTGGATCCTGATGGCGGACCATCCATCAATCGGGACCGTAAACTGTTGCGGCATCCTGTGGTCAGCATTGGGAAGCCTGCCAAAACAGCGGCTGCACCTGCGCCTGTTTTTAAAAAATGTCTGCGGTTCATTATATCCTCCGTGTGATCATGTCACTATTGAGTGACTTTTTTGTTAAAAAAATACTATTCGGGGGTTACCATCTGCTGAATAATCATGTTCACGACAGATGTGATTCTGTCCCACCCCTGGTCTGTGGCCAGGTCAAGGCCGCCGTAAATATCGATGTTGTCTGAACGGATGACCAGATAGCTCAGGGCTGCGCCCACCAGCATAACCAGGGCCTGCAGGTCAATGCCGGTATGGTCTTTTGCAAAAAACATCTGAAAAAAGGCCATGATGCGTTCCTCTCTGACCCTTTCGAGTTCTTCGGTCAGTTCATTGGGTTCTATCATCTCCCAGGCCATGATGGCCCGGGACAGGGGCCTTTTTTTCAACGCCTGGATGAAACTGGCTGCAAACAGGGACAGTTTTTTATCCAGAGGCAGCTTCGAGAACCGTGCAAGATCACCGCCGGCCATTTCCACAGGGGAGGGCCAGAAATCCTCCTGCTGTGCAAATGCGGCTATCAGGCCGGGCAGACCGTCAAAATACCGGTAGATGAGAACCTTGTCCACCCCTGCCTCCCTGGCCACGGCGTTCACCCCCAGTCCTTTGAATCCTTTTTTGGCCAGCAGGCTGCCCACGGCTGAAATCAGTATGCGGCTGGTGATCTGCCTGTCCCGAAGGGGTGGTTGTTTTTTTGCGGCCATATCTTGCATCCTCAAAGGTTGTATCCTGTAATACTTTGCTTATATCACCTATCGGTGACATAAGTCAATAATTTTTTTTATGTCTGGATATTTGCCATAGCAGCGTCAGCGCTATGGGCGGGGCCTGGGAGAGGATGGTGCACAAAAAAAACTAAACCCTGGCATGCTTATGGCAAATATCCAGTTGTATGTCATGTTCAGTGGTATAAAACACTGCAGCAGGAGGTGAGCTAAAAGGATTTGGCTACAGGCGATTGTTCTGAGGAGGGATTTGACGGCATGAATAACCTGATTTTCTGATGGAAAATGATCAGCAGACCAGGTTATTCATAAATATTCAACCCGTGTTTATACGGGTCGGTATCATCCACAACAAATTGGTGGAATCCGGTGATAAAGGCTTTACCGGTGATTTCCGGTATGACGGCGGGCCGGTTTTCCACATCTGTTAGTTCAATGATTTTACCGGTAAACTCGGTACCGAAAACACTGCGGTATACATAGGGTTCGCCGGGTTTCAGCAGGCCTTTATGGTGCAGAAATGCCATTTTGGCACTGGTACCGGTACCACAGGGGGAGCGGTCGACCTGTCCGGTACCGAATACGACTATGTTGCGCGGCACAGGGGTATGTTCGTAGATTTCAGTCAGCGCAACCGTTGCAGGGATGTCCGTGCCTGGATAATTTTGGAAAAACTGCTGGTTCACAGCTGCCCTGATGGCCAGGCCCAGTTTTTTCAAGTCATCAATATTGGCCGGTGTCACTGCCATCTTAAGCAGGGCTGCATCCACCAGGGCAAAATAATTGCCCCCATAGGCAATGTCCACGGGGATGCGGCCGATGGGATCCACAGAAATTTCCAATGATGCACAGAAAAACGCCTCCCGGTTGCGGATGGTCACCCGGGACACCCGGCCGTTTTCCATGACTGCCCGGGCATGGATCAGGCCGGCCGGGGTATCCAGATACAGGGTCTGTTCTCCATTTTTATCCGGGGTGTCCAGGCACAGCATCCCGGTTTCCAGCAGCACGGTCACCACCCCCATGCTGCCGTGGCCGCACATGTCGAGATACCCGCCCCCATCCATGAAAATCACCCCGGCATGGGCAGTATCAGATACCGGTTCCGTGAGAATGGCCCCGAACATGTCCTGGTGCCCCCTGGGTTCCAGCATGAGCATGCGCCGGATGTGGTCCAGGTTGGCGGACAGCCAGTTTTTTTTGTCCATCATCTGTCTGCCCGGAATCTGGGCGATGCCGGATGTGACCACCCGGGTGGGTTCTCCCATGGTATGGGTATCGACGGTGGTGATGCTGTGTGTAAAATGCATTTTTTCCCTACCGTATGCCGAATACGTTGTCAGGCAGCCACAGAACGATCTGCGGGAAAAACAAGATCAACAGTACAACAAATGCCTGGATGCACAAAAACGGGAGAATGGAGCGGTAGATGTCCCCCATGCTGACCTCGGGGGGTGCCACCCCCTTTAGGTAAAACAGGCAGAAACCGAATGGCGGGGTCAGGTAGTCCATCTGCACCTGGGTCATGAAAAGCACCCCGAACCACACCGGGTCATAGCCCAGCTGGACAATGATGGGCAGAAACACCGGCACCGTGATCATGATCTGGGTGATTTCATCTAAGAAAAAACCCAGCACCAGCATGGTCAGCAAAATGATGGCGAAAATATAGATCGGGTTTTCAATGCCCAGCATCATTTCACTGATAAGTTCCTGTCCGCCTGTCCGGAAAAACACACTGGTGAAACAGGTGGCCCCAAAAAGAATCCACATGATCATGCCGTTGATGGCCATGGTACGGTAACAGGATTCCTTGAGCATCTGCCAGTTGAACTTGCCGTTTAAGAATGCACTGATCAATGCGCCGCCGGCACCCACTGCAGCTGCTTCTGTGGGGGATGCGATGCCTTTGAAAATGGAGCCCAGCACGGCAACAATGATCAGCACCGGCAGGATCAGGCTTTTTCCCAGGACCAGTTTCTGGCGCCAGGGCAGGCGGTCTTCAGGGGGCAGGGCAGGTGCCATATTGGGCTGGAGAAAGCTTCTGATGCCGATATAGGCAATATAGCCAAAAACCAGGAGCAATCCGGGTGTAATGGCCCCTGCAAACAGCCGGCCGATGGACACCCGTGCGATCATGGCATAGATAATCAAAGAAACACTGGGGGGAATCAGCAGGCCCAACGCCCCCCCTGCCAGAATCGGGCCGATGGCAATGCTTTTGTTATAGCGCTGCTGCAGCATGATGGGCAAAGCGATGATGCCCATGGTGACAACACCTGTGGTGCTGACACCGGACATGGCTGCAATAATGGCACAGATAAAAACGGTGCCCATGGCAAGGCCGCCCCGCAGGGGGCCCAGCACCTGGTGAATAAATCTGTACATATCATGGGCCACATCAGATTTTTCCAGTACACATGCCATGAATATGAAAAGGGGCAGGGCAACCAGAATCATGTTGGACATCATGCCGAAGATGTTGGTGGCGATGAACGGCAGGCTGTCCGCGCCAAAAAATATAAAAGCGGCAAAAACAGAGGTGCCTGCCAGTGTGAAGGCCATGGGAAAGCCGGAGATCAGTCCCAGCATCAGGCCGGCGATTAAAACCGCCATGGGGATCCATTCAGTCATTTTAATTCCTTTCCAGTAATTGCGAAGGTGAGAACCCTTATGAACTGGGCGATTCCCTGCAGAAGAAGGAGCAGGGCAGCCACCGGAAGGGCGGTCTTGGTGGGCCACAAAGGCGATCCCCAGGGGGAAGGGGAAACCGTCTGTCCCAATTTAATGGACCACATGGCAATGGCTGTTCCATGCCAGAGCAACACACCCACAAACATAAAGAAAACCAGATAGGTGATGGAGTCGATAATGGCCTTGCCCCTTGGCGGAAAAAAATTATAAATGATATCAATTTTTACATGCTGGTCATGCCGCAGCACATATGCCCCGGCCAGCACCGACAAAAAACCGAACAGGTGCAGCGTCAACTCATGAGCCCAGTAGGTGGGGGCGTTGAACACAAACCGCATGGCAACCTCATACAGCAGGATCGCCATCATGAAAACAATCAGAAAACTGACCAGCCTTCCGCTCCACTCGCTGATACCGTCAATCACGGCCAGGAACTGTTTCATCCGTTATCCCCTCTTTATTTTTGTCTGTGATAAAAATCTAGATGTGGTAAAGGCCTTCCTGTATGTGCAGAAAGGCCTTTGCCAGAGGAAAATTATTTTTTGTCCCAGTAACCCATTTCAACGGCCCATTTGTCAACAATGCTGAAAATCTCAGCAAATGCCGGATCTTTCAGGTATTTTTCCGGTACCACTTCTCTGGCCTTGCCTGCCAGAATTTTGGCATCCTTTTCAGACCATTCGATGATCTCAATGCCTTTTCCTTCGACATATTCCCATGCATCGGCTATTTTGCGTTCAGCCTCGTAATGGTTCCTGGCTGTTCCAGCTTCCACTGCTGTCTCCAGGATGGCCTTCAGGTCATCCGGCAGTTTGTTCCATTCTTTGAGGTTTACAATCAGGGCATCTGCTGCAGGACCTACGGCTTTGGGATATTTAATCCAGTATTTGGTGACTTCATGAAATCCCATATCCACCATATCTGCTGCATGGGAAAAGGTGATGGCATCCACTGCGCCTGTGGACAGCATGGTATAAATTTCATCCCCGGGAACCCAGATGGTGCCGGCGCCCAGATCAGCCAGCTGCAGAGCGATCAATTCAGATGTCCTGAATTTCATCCCATTGATATCATCCACACCGTTAATGGGTTTTTTGGAAATCATGAGATTGTCCAGGATCCAGTACATATTGCCCACCAGGTGTACCCCGTGTTTGGCATATTCCTTGCGCAGAATGTCCATGATTTTGCCGTCTTCATAGGTTTCATAAAGATAGCGCAGCTCGCCGATGGTTTGGGGAGCAGCAAAGCAGTCTCCGTGCATGAATGCAACCGGCAGTTCGCCAGGGAAATATCCCGGCCAGATGAATGTGGCCTTCATGATTCCCATGCCCACGGCACTGAGTTGTTCAGCAACAGGTACAATGGCCCCGGGGGAACTGGGGGTCATTTTCAGGCGGCCGTTGGACATTTTTTCCACTTTTTTTGACACGTAACCGATGGTGTCCCAGGTGACGCCGGAGGGCAGCCAGGAAGAGGGCTGCCATTTAAATACTTCGTCCTTGGATTGCGCCTGCGGGGGGGATGTAACCAGCATCAGCCCGCAGATGAGTGAAATTGCCAGTCCGCGAATAAACAGTCTTTTTTTAAGCATGTTTCCTCCTTAAATATGAAATTATCAGCATAAATTATGGTGTACCATATATATGCTGCGCTTGAAACCTGAATTATATATTCTGGTAAAACACAGCTACATGAATCCTGAAAAAGGACTGCGCACAAGTGCGCAATGCACGTAGTTGATCATGGTAAAAAAATCAAAAACCGGCAGGTTGACAGCCGACTGAACAGCATGGCCATAGGGAGGAAGATCGCTGCATTCAAGAAGGATACTGCCGGTGTCAGGATGTTCTTGTATCAGTTCTTTTGTTACTTGCACCACTTCATTCTGGATTTTTCCAGAATCCAGGCTGCCCTTTTCCCTGAGCACCGCATCCCTGAATTCCACCTGATTTTCCATGCCTGCAATGGCCATGGGCAGGTTTTGTGCGACACCCACTGCGGTGAAATGTTCAGACTTGAGGCAGGCGGCGTTGGCGGTAATGATGCCGATTTTTTTATTGGTTATCTGATGGATAAACGGAATCTGCAAAAGACTGGAAAGAAAAACAGGGATATCAAGACGTTTGGCTACCTGCTGCTGAAAAAGCGCCATGAACCCGCAGGCACCGGTGACTGCCCGGACACCGCTTTCCTGGAGCCGCACAGCAGCCTGGATAAACGGCTCTGCCAGTTCCGGATCCTGCTGGTTCAACAGCCTGTCTATGGATGCGCCGGCCACTTTTTCATACCGGACTGGAAAAGGAAAGGTGCTGGCATTACCGACATTGCCGGGTATGCAGGGATAGGCAGCATCCAGGATCAGAATACCGATGGATTCGCCATACCACGCCTGGGTCTTTTTGTTGATGTGATAAACAGTCATTGTCCTCCATCACATTATCTGTAACGCCCGCCAGCGCTTGTGAAAAAAAATTAGAATTCTATAGAAATACCTTTATTTATATTATAAACCCTGTTAGTGGTATACCAGTGCGCGAATTTTCATGTCAAGCTTTTTTTATTGAGTTTCTGGTAAAAATTTTTTAATTACTGCACAAAAAATGCGGTCAGTCTTCTTACAACAGCGTTGCAGGGGGCAGAAAATTATGAACAGCACCATCTACGAGATTATGCGGAACCGGATTCTGTACATGGAATATCAGCCCGGACAGATTCTAAATGAAAAAGTGTTGGGAGAGGAGTTCGGCATCAGCCGCTCACCGGTGCGGGAGGTGCTCAACCGCCTGGAATGGGAGCAGCTTGTCAGAATCATTCCCAGGACCGGCAGCATGGTAACGGAAATTGAATTCAGTAAAATTATGAATGTGTTTCAGGTGCGGTTTGAAATCGAACCGTTTGAAAGCCAGCTGGCCGGTGACCGGCTGGGTAAGATCCATCTGGACATTCTCGAAGATCTGAAAACCACCTGTGATGCCCTGATTGACAATAAAAACCGCAAAGTCCTGGCAGAAGTGGATTTTGCCATCAGGGAGATGATCCATGATGCAGCAGGCAATCCTGTATTGAAAGAGGTGACCGAGCGGCTGTACATCCAGACCTTCCGGTTGTGGTATGTTGTCATGGACAAAGGGGACTGGAATGAGGAGGTCAAAAGCATGGCAGAAGAGATTGGTGAGTTGTCGGATCTGATAGTTACCAAAAATACCAGACAGCTTGGTGAGGTGAGAAGGGACAGGATCAATAAACATTTTGAACGGCTGCGCCAGAAATTTTTCAACAGTGCGCTTTAGATAACCTTACAGGGCGGGCCGATATCCCGTTCTTTTTTGTCAGATAACACCTATCCATTATCCAGGGCCAGTTTCAGGCCGAATGCAATAAAAACGATCCCTGACAGTTTCTGCATCCAGCTGCCGATACGGGCATTTTCCCGGAGGGTTTGTGTCATGCGGGATGCCGCCTTCGTCAGAATCAGGCACCAGATGGTGCCGGTGAACAAAAATGTGCCCCCCAGGGCCAGAAAAGGCAGCGGTCCCCTGGCATTTTCCGGATTGATGAACTGGGGCAGAAATGACAAAAAAAACAGGGCAACCTTGGGGTTAAGCACATTGGTGATCACCCCCTGTTTGTAAATGGTGACCAGGTCTTTGTCGGCAAACCGGCTGTTTTGGGTTTCAAATGCAGGTGTCGTTGATATCAACATCCTTATCCCCAGAAAAATCAGGTAAAGGGCACCGGCCCATTTCACCAGGAAAAATGCAAGGGCAGATGTGGACAGGATCAAAGACAGGCCAAAGGCAGCTGCCAGGACATGAACCACGCATCCGGACATGATGCCGGCCACTGAAACAAGGCCGGCACGGCTTCCCTGGGCAATGCTTCTGGTGAGAATATACATGGTGTCCGCCCCCGGGGTCAGGTTGAGAATAACGGCTGCTGCCACAAATCCTGCATAATTTTCAATGCCAAACACGGTTGCTCCTTTCAGGGCAGTCAAATTATTTTACCACGAAGCGCACGAAGGACTCGAAGGACGAGTTTCTTCGTGTCCTTCGTGGTGTAAAAAAACATCAAATCAATGTAAAATTATCCGAATACTTAATCATAAATGCACTGTTTGATTCCGGGCTAATCAAACAATGCATTGACAAACCGCACCGGGTCAAATGCCTGAAGATCATCCAGGCTTTCCCCCACACCGATATACCGTATGGGCAGATGCATGGTGGAGGCAACCGCAGCCACAATGCCGCCCTTGGCTGTGCCGTCCAGTTTTGTCAAAGCCAGTTGCGTCAGAGGCACAGCCCCATGAAATATCTTTGCCTGGGAGATGGCGTTCTGCCCGGTGGTGGCGTCCAGCACCATGAGCACCTCATGGGGTGCCCCGGGCATTTTTCTGGCCACGGTGCGTGTTATTTTTTTTAGTTCCTCCATGAGATTCTTCTGGGTATGCAGCCGGCCGGCCGTGTCAATGAGCAGGATATCAATATTTCTCGCCATGGCTGCTTCCACTGCATCATAGGCCACTGCTGCAGGATCTGCGCCCTGTTTGTGTTTGACAATGGAGGCACCGGCCCGTTCTGCCCAGATTCCCACCTGTTCTATGGCTGCGGCCCGGAAGGTGTCGGCGGCGGCAATGAGCACCTTTTTCCCCTGGCGGGTGAAACGGGTGGCAAGCTTTCCCAGGGTGGTGGTTTTGCCGGTGCCGTTGACCCCTACTACCATGATCACATGGGGTCGGGTCATGGCAGAAGCTGTTTTAGGATCCGGCATTTCAGGGAACAGGGCCACCAGTTCTTCTTTGAGTACAGACTTTAACTGGTCGGCACTGGACAGGCGGCCGGCCCGCTTTTTGATCCTTGACATCATCTCCATGGTGATGTCCATGCCCAGATCAGAAGTGATCAGCAGTTCTTCGAGCTCTTCAAACAGCGCATCGTCGATTTTCCGGGCTGATGTGAAAAGTTCATTGATATCGGTGTTCAATACCTGCCTGGTCTTGCTCAGGCCGGACTTCAACCGGTTGAAAATGCCGGTTTCAGACGTTTTTATTTCTTTGTCCTTTTTTTTGAATATGCTGAAAGCCACGCGTATATCTCCTTTGATCCTGTGAGTGTACCGGTTGTTTTACATTTTTCCCTGGGCCAAATCAAGCCAAGAAACCGGTAACTGGATATTTGCCATAATGGATTTTGCACCATAAATACTTTACTTTCCATGGACAGACCGCTAAATTATAGAGCATTCACACACATAAACCAGGAATATGCCATGAAAATACCTGCGGATGAAAACAATGACCTGATCCAGGAACAGATCAAAAAGCTGCAGTCCCAGAAGGATGGGTTGATCAAGGAACTGGATGCCCTGGAAGAGCGGTTTGAAAAAACCCAGCGGTTGTACCGCAGGTATATGCCCATCGTCCTGGATGTGGTGGGAACCGGGGATACCGCTTTTTCAAAAGCCTGTCAGCGTCTGGGCCAGGCCTTTAAAAAAGAGGCATCCCCGGAAAAGATGGCCTATGTGTTTGAACAGCTGAAAACCGCAATGATCCAGGATGATATCGGACCTGTGCCGGTGAAAAAGAAAAAAGGGATGCTGGCGTCCTTTTTACAGCCAACCACAGACAGATTTTTTGAAAAATTCAAAGAAGATTACCATGAGGTGCTCAACAAACTGAGGTCCACCCTGGAAAAAAAATATGTTCCCCGGCTGGACAATATTCTGGATATGCTGGGAAAGGCTGATGATACCAGCGATATGTCCGATATCCGGGAAAGTATTTTCAACCTGATTTTTTTGTATATTTCCGATACCAGCAAAGACCGTGAAAAAGTCACGGTCTTTATCCGGGAAATAGTAGAAAAAATTCTGGACATTGAAACCAAACTGGCTGATTCATTTGAACATACCCATTCCATGGCTGCCGCCAACAAAGGGTTTGAAACCGTGCTGCAAACGGAAATGCACCAATTGCAGACCGAAGCAGATGTGACAGACAGCCTGGAGGAATTAAAGCGCCAGGTTACCCTGCGCCTGGCATCCATTGACAATGCCCTTTCCAGAAAGCAGATGACAGACCAGGCCATCCGCCAAAAAGCGGAAAAAAACCAGCATATTTTCAAGACCGGTTTTGTAAAATTGCGCCAGGAACTGGATGAAGCCACCCGCTACTCTGAAAAGCTGGAGAAAAAACTGCACCAGGACCAGTTGACAGGGGCGTATAACCGCCGGGCCTATGACAAGAAAATTCATGAAGAGATGGAACGGTTCAAGCGGTATGGCACCTTGTTTTCCCTTTTGATAATTGATGCGGACAGGTTCAAAACCATAAATGACCGGTTCGGCCATGCCATCGGGGACCGCTGCCTGAAAGAGATCATACAGCGGACCCTGCCTTTGCTGCGCACCAATGATATGCTGGCCCGCTATGGCGGTGAGGAGTTCACCGTGATCATGCCGGAGACCGATGAAACAGGAGCCAGAAATGTTGCGGAAAAAATCCGGCAGACCATTGAAAAAATAGAGTTCTTATATAAGCAGGAAACCGTGCGCATTACCGTGAGTATCGGGGTTTCCCAGGTAAAACAGGGGGAAACGACCCATCAGGACCTGTTTGAAAGAGCAGATGTGGCCGTGTACAAGGCCAAGGAGAAAGGCCGTAACCAGGTGCAGGTTTATTGACCCTTTCCTGACACCGGTATGAAACCATAAAAAATTAAAGGAGAGTGCATGGGCGCTGAAGATGTGCGCAGACAGATATTGCAGCATCCGGTCACAGGCACAATGACCGAAAATATCAATCCGGAAACCAAAGAAAGGCGGAATTTTGTTCCAAAGCGCATAAAAATTTTTGATACCGTGTATACCCGTTTGTCTGACCAGGTACAATACCGGTTTGCCGCAAACAAAGAAGCTGGAAAACTGCTGCCTGACATCATCAACAATCCGGTACAGAAGGTGACAAAGCATACAGATATTTCCGGGGCGGCCCAAAAACAATATCATAAAAAACGCAGCCTGGGCGTGGTTTTTTCCGGAGGTCCTGCCCCGGGGGGACACAATGTCATTGCCGGGCTGTTTGACGAGCTCAAGGCCTGCAATAAAGACTCCCGGTTGTTCGGTTTTGTCCTGGGATCAGACGGACTGCTGGAATCCCGGTATGTGGAGATAACCCAGCAGATGGTGGATGCCCACAGAAATATGGGCGGATTTTCCATGATCAAGACCGGGAGAACCAAGATAGATACCAGGCAGAAAATGGATCAGGCCCTGAAAACCTGTAAATCCCTGGGTCTGGAGGGCCTGGTGGTCATCGGCGGTGATGACTCCAACACCAATGCCGCATTTCTGGCCCAGCATTTTTCATCTGCCGGGATCCGCGTCATCGGGGTTCCCAAGACCATTGACGGCGATATCCAGGTGACAAGTGATGACGGTAGCAAACTGCTGGCCATATCTTTTGGCTTCCACTCGGCTGCCCGGGCTTTTTCCCAGAACATCAGCAACCTGGCCTCGGATGCGGCATCAGATGTAAAATACTGGCATGTGTGCAAGGTCATGGGACGGGTAGCCAGCCATCTGACACTGGAAGCAGCGCTCCAGACCCATGCCAACCTGGCGTTTATTGGAGAAGAACTGGCTGAATACGTGGATAAGGAGCGCCTGGAAAAAGCCGGAGAAAAAGGGGAAATCGATTATACCGCCTACGGCATCACCCTGCGGCATCTGTCCCGGATTATCTGTGATGCCATCATGCGCAGGGCGGCATTCGGCAAAAATTACGGGGTGATGATCATTCCGGAAGGCATTTTGGAATCCATCAATGAAATCCAGATATTCATCATCAAGCTCAACAAGATCATTGCAGATTACAACACCATCCATGATCTGGATTTTCACCGCTCTTTTCCCACTTTGAACGAAAAACTGGATTACCTGCGGCGCACCAGTAAAGGCATGCTGGACAGGAACGGGTTTCCCATATGGAACCTGCGGGATGATGAACTGTTCAACCAGCTCCCGGAGTTTTTCCAGGAAGGGCTGCTCAAGGAACGGGATCTTCACGGCAATTTTCAGTTCTCCCAGGTGAGAACCGAAAAAATCATCATGGACATGGTCACAGACTACCTGGGGGTGTTAAAAGAGCAGGGGGTTTACAAGGTGGGGATCGAACAATCCTATTACCGGTCATTCATGGCCTCCCGGGATATGGACCCGGACAGATATGCCCCTGCTTTGTTCACTGACCCGGCTGCCCCGTTTCTGCTGGTAAAACCCAAAATCATCTCCCTGAAAACCCTGAAACAGGCCCTGATAAGTGCCGAACTTCTGGTATTGGAAGATGAAATACCCGGCCCGGTCACAGAAATATTCCGCCGGTCTGAGCCCGGTTTCAAGATCCAGACACATTTTTTTGGATATGACGGCCGGGGAGGGGACCCCACTGCCTTTGACTGCCATTACACCTATAATCTGGGATTGACAGCCTATCACCTGATTGCCAACGGGGCCACCGGCCAGATGGCGGCCATCAAAAATCTGGAGCAGGAATTTGAAAACTGGGAAGCCATGGGCATTCCCATTGCCAGACTCATGCACCTGGAAGAACGCAAAGGCAGGCTGGAGCTGGTCATGGAAAAGAGCATGGTGGACCTTTCTTCCAATGCCTTCCAGGTCTTTAAAGCATGCCGGGAAAAATGGCTGGCAGCAGATGCAGGAGAGGACCATTTCCGGAAGCCTGGCCCGGTGCGGTGCAAGGGCAGAACAGAAGAGGACCGTCCAATCACCCTGGTGTTGAATGCTATTAGCTGTTAGCTTTTAGCCCTTCTTTTTGCGGGAAAAATGCACAAACGTTGATATTGTCATATATTTTCAGTTTTCTGTCGAAAAGATGGGCCAAGTTTTTAGCTAACCGCTAACAGCTAACCGCTAACAGCTAACAGCTAACAGCTAAACGCTAACCGCTTTTTTTCCGCGGCTGATAGGAACACAAAGGTTCTTGTGCCAGATAACTGCCGGTGGCTTCATATGCCCTTGCCCGGCATCCGCCGCATACCTGTTTGTATTCGCAGATGCCGCATTTGTCTTCCAGTTTTGAAAAATCCCGCAGGTCGTTGAAAACAGGGGAGTTTTCCCAGACATCGGCAAACGACTGCTGCCGGATATCCCCGCAGGTGACATCCAGAAACCCGCAGGTCTGCACCCGGCCCACATGGGAGATAAAACAGAACCCGGTGCCGGCAAGACATCCCCTGGTGACGGCATCCAGGCCATGGGATGCAAAGCTGACTTTTTTCCCCTCTGTATGGGCCCGCTGGCGCAGAATCCGGTAGTAGTGGGGCGCACAGGTGGCCTTGAGCTGAAGTGCGGTTTTGTCCTGCTGGTCATAGAACCAGTTCAGGGTCTGTTCATACTCTTCGGCAT
Source organism: Desulfotignum sp. (assembly GCA_036351635.1). Classification (GTDB taxonomy): domain Bacteria; phylum Desulfobacterota; class Desulfobacteria; order Desulfobacterales; family Desulfobacteraceae; genus Desulfotignum. The sequence goes on along the minus strand of JAZBPL010000160.1, from coordinate 19,403 downwards.
CAATGGCTGAATCCACAATGTATTTACCCCGGCCGGTGGGAACCAGCAGAAAAATGTGCAGGGCCACTGCCCCCAGCTCTTCGGCCAGCTTCAGAATTTTGGGAATTTCATCAAGATTGGTCTTGGTGATGGTGGTGTTGATCTGAAATTCCAGGCCGGCTTCCCTTGCGATTGCAATGCCGCGGAGGGCATCATCAAAGGCGTTGGCAAGGCCCCTGAAATTGTCATGGGTGCGGGCGTCGGCACCGTCCAGGCTGACACTGATGCGCTTGATGCCGCTGTGTTTGAGTTTTGAGACATTGTCTTCTGTGAGCAGGGTGCCGTTGGGGGCCATGACCATGCGCAATCCTATTTTTGTGCCGTAGGCGGCAATGTCGAAAATGTCCTCCCGCAGCAAAGGCTCTCCACCGGTGAGGATGATGATGGGGGTGCCCACCTCCCTGATCTGATCCAAAAGCACAAATGCTTCTTTGGTGTCCAGTTCATTTTCATAGGGGTGGTCTTCCGCCACGGCCCGGCAGTGTTTGCAGGCCAGGTTGCAGCGGCGGGTAGTTTCCCATGCCACCAGGCGCAGGGTATGATTCATCTGTCCTCCAGATATTTTGCCGCTTCAATGGCGGAGTAGGTCAGAATCATGTCAGCCCCGGCCCGCTTGATGGCAGTCAGGGTTTCCATTACCATCTCTTTGGCATCCACCCATCCCATTATCTCTCCTGCCTTCATGATGCTGTATTCCCCTGATACGTTGTAGGCGGCAATGGGCAGATCAATTTCCTGTTTGAGCCGCAGGATGATGTCCAGATAAGCCAGGGCCGGTTTTACCATGATAATATCCGCCCCTTCTTCAATGTCCATGGTGGCTTCCCTGATGGCTTCCACAGCATTGGCCGGATCCATCTGGTAGGTTTTTCTGTCCCCGAACTGGGGGGCGGATGCCGCTGCCTGTCGGAAGGGGCCGTAAAATGCAGATGCATACTTGACAGCATAGGACATGATGGGAATATGGGAAAATCCCTCCTCATCCAGGGCCTGGCGGATTTCAGTCACCCGGCCGTCCATCATGTCCGACGGGGCCACCATGTCAGCCCCGGCCCGGACATGGGAAAGGGCGGTTCTGGCCAGCAGGTCCAGGGATGCATCATTGTCGATGATGCCTTTTTCCACCACCCCGCAGTGGCCGTGGTCGGTATACCCGCACAGACAGACATCGGTTATCACGGCAAGATCAGGCACCGCGTCCTTGATACAGGCAACCGTTTTCTGGACAATGCCGTCCGCAGCATAGGCACGGGTGGCCAGCGGGTCTTTTTTATCAGGCACCCCGAACAGGATAATGGCGGGAATACCAGCATCTTTTGCCTGTTTTGCCAGGTCAATCAGGTAATCCTTTGAGAGCTGGAAATGCCCGGGCATGGATGCAATGGGTTTTTTCACTGCCCTGCCTTCCACGGCAAACAAGGGCAGGATCAGGTCATCTTGGGAAAGACTTGTCTCGCGGATCAGTCGTCTGAAGTTGGGAGTGGCCCGCATCCGCCTGGCTCTGTAATCGGGAAACAGCATCTTAGTTCTCCTTTTTGATTTCCTGGTCTGTGAGGTAACAGGCCGGGTCAGCATCCCAGGGATCATTGGCCACGGATTCCGCCCTGGCCCGAAAGTTACCCCCACAGATATCCAGCCACCGGCACCGGGCACACCGGCCTTTGACATGTTTCTTTTTTTCTTTGAGTTTCATTAAAAATGCATTGGATTCATCGGTCCATATTCTGGAAAACGGCTGGTCTTTGATGTTGCCCAGTGATTTTTCCCGCCAGAACTGGTCCGGATACACCTCCCCGTCCCAGGAAATGCACCCGATACCCCGGCCGGAATTGTTGCCTTCATTCATTTCCAGAAGTTCCAGCACTTCCGCAGCCCGCTCCGGGTCTTCATCCAGCAGCCGCTGGTAGAGATACGGTCCGTCTGCATGGTTGTCCACCGTGAGAATCTCCTTGGGCATGTTTCTGTCATGGAGATCCCGGGTTCTGTCCATGATCAGGTCCAATACCTTCCGGGTTTCCGCATGGGAGAGGTCTTCTTTGGCAATTTCAGAGCCCCTGCCTGAGTACACCAGGTGGTAAAAACAGGCCCGGGGGATATTTTTTTGTTCCAGCAGATCAAAAATGCCGGGGATGTCCTGGACATTGCGCTTGTTGATGGTAAACCGCAACCCCACCTTAATGCCGGCTTCCTGGCAGTTTTCAATGGCCTGCATGGCCTTTTTAAAAGACCCTTTGACCCCCCTGAATCTGTCATGGGTTTCTTCCAGGCCGTCCAGGCTGATCCCCACATAGGAGAGTCCGATCTCTTTGAGCACCCTGGCTTTTTCCCGGGTGATCAGGGTGCCGTTGGTGGAGATGACCGCCCGCATGCCTTTTTGAACAGCGTACCGGGCATAGTCCACAAGTTTCGGGTGCACCAGGGGTTCTCCGCCGGAAAACAGCAGCACCGGCACCCCGAAATCAGCCAGGTCATCGATCATGGCCAGGGCCTGTTCATGGGTCAGCTCATTGTCATAGGATATGTCTTCAGACCTGGCATAGCAGTGCACACATTTTAAATTGCACCGCTGGGTCATGTTCCAGACCACCACCGGTTTCTTGTCAATGGAAAACTGGAGCAGATGGGAGGGAAGCTGCCCAGAATGCCGGGAATAGCGCAGGGTGTCCGAAGGTTCAACCGTGGCGCAATACAGTTTTGAAATTCCAATCATGTGATCTCTTTCCTGATAAGGTCGTTAAGAAAGGCTTCACTGTCCATCAGATCTGCTTTTGACAGGAAAAAACGGTTTTTCCCGGTTTTTTCCTTGATCAGGTTCAGCCCGTCATAATATTCGTGGTAGAGTTTGGACAAAATTTCTTCAGAAGATGCTTGGTGGTCTATAAACTGGGCAATGAGAAAATCGATGGCATCCTCTTCAAATACAATATTCAGGTCAGCACTTTTGGAAACCTCCAGTTCGATCTCCTTGACAGCATCATGAAATTTTTTTATCTGCTTTATGGCATCGTCTATTTCCATGACATGGGTGCAGAAATATCTGGCTGCCAGGTCACACCGGATTTCGGAAAGGGTCAGTCCATGGGTAATGGACAAGGATTTCCAGTTTTCCCTGATATGGGCGGTGATGTACTGGACCTCTTTTTCTCTGGCCTTTTTATGACCGGATTCCCAGTCATGCAGCGGTTTTTCCGCCAGCATATCCGCCAGCATGGCTGCGGGTTCTGTCAGCACTTTCGGGGTTACCACAAGGCGGAAAATGTCCCTGGAGGGCAGTTTTTCTTCAAACGGCAGCAAAGCATCCTCCACAACAGATACCAGCCCCCTGGCACCGGTGTTCTCTTTAAATGCCCTGTGGGCAATTATCTCCAGGGCTGTGTCTTCAAAAGCGATGTCAATCCCATAGGCGGCAAAATCCAGGCGCTTGCTGAGGATGACAGGGTTGTTGGGCATTTTGAGAATGGTATACAGATCCGCTTCTTCCAAAGTGTTCAGGATACACCGCACCGGCACCCGGCCGATAAATTCAGACTCAAACCCGAATTTTACAAGGTCTTCGGCACGGGTCTGCTGTAAAAGTTCCATATCACTTCCCGGGGCCGTGACCTGGGAATTGAAGCCAATGGTCTGTTTTGTCAGCCGCTGTCTGATCAAATCGGTGAGACCGGTAAAAGCCCCGCTGAGGATGAACAGGATATTGGCGGTGTTGACCTTCCGGCTGGCGCGTTTCCCGGTTCTCTGGAAAGCTTCCAGTTCCTGCATCATGGACACAGGGTCATGGGGGACTTTCAGGTCAACCTCTGTTTCCTCCATGGGTTTGAGCAAAGCCCGCTGTACACCGGTCCTGGAAACCTGGGCACCGATCACGTTGGGGCTGGCTGCGATCTTGTCAATTTCATCCACATACACAATGCCGCATTCCGCCAGAGCAATATCATCATCAGCCTCCTTGACCAGATCACGGATCAGGTCTTCCACATCCCCGCCCACATAACCTGTTTCTGAGAATTTGGTGGCATCTGCCTTGACAAAGGGTACCCCGATTTTTTTTGCAATGAGCCGTATCAGGTAGGTTTTGCCGATACCTGTGGGACCCAGCATCAGGATGTTGGATTTAATGTTCCCGGTAATTTTAGCCCCTTTTCCCTCCCGGGTTTCTTCATGGCGGATACGGTTGAAATGGGTGCAGATCTTGGTGGCCAGAACAGATTTGGCTCTTTCCTGACGCACCACATACTGGTCAAGGTAGGCGATAAGTTCTGCCGGTTTGATATTGAAATCTATCAGCCTTTTTTTGTCTTTTTCAGGGGGTTTGCCTGAAACCGCTTTTTCCCGGGGCTGGATGGAGGGGGAAATTATCCGGACACTGCCGCCGAATTTTTTATTGAGAAATTCCCCCAGCTCTTTTTCTATTTTTTTGGGATCCTGGGCATGGATCGTGTTGTCAGTTTTCATAATACAATACTATAAGCTGATTTTAATAATATGCAAGACAGAGGCAAAGCCTATGATGGTTTGTTTTTTTTTTCAAACATGCGGCAGGGTTCCCCCGAGGACTGAAACACAACCATGGAAGGCAGCTGCCGGGTTTTAAAGCCCATGGCCCTGCATCCATTGGGATGATCGGGATCCCAGGTCACATAGAAAAATTTGCACCTGAAGCAGTTTCTGCGGAAATCTTCCGGCATGCCATACCTGAAAAAAATAAAAAAGCCATGAACATTGCTGTCCATGGCTGTATATTGATGGTGCCGAAGGGGAGATTTGAACTCCCACGGGTCGCCCCACACGCCCCTCAAGCGTGCGTGTCTACCTATTCCACCACTTCGGCGTACATGTCCCTTTGTTACTCGGCTGCCTGGTCAGCTGACTGCTGCATGGGGGCCGGGTTTGATGTAATAATGCTCTTTTCTGTCCTGTGACCGGAAAAATATGCCAGGGTCAGTGAGGTTACCATGAATACAATGGCCACGCCGGTGGTAATTTTGGTCAACAGGGTGGCAGGACCGGATGCCCCGAACAGGGTCTGGCTGCCGCCACCGCCGATGGAAACCCCCATTTCCGCTCCCTTGCCGCTCTGGAGCAGCACGATCAGGATCAGCAGAATGCAGACGGTAACATGTAATGCAGTAATAAGTGTTGTCATAATGTGTTGTCAAATTTTATAATTTTGGTGAACGTGTCCGCATCAAGGCTTGCTCCGCCCACAAGGGCGCCGTCAACATCTGTGATGCGCATCAGTTCGTTTATGTTTTCCGGTTTCACCGACCCGCCGTACAGTATGCGGATGGTTTGGGCCAGGTCAAAAGAAAATTTCTTTTCCAGCAGGGACCGCAGGTACTGGTGTACCTCTTCCACCTGTTCCCGGCTTGCGCTTTTGCCCGTGCCGATGGCCCAGACCGGCTCATAAGCCAGAACCAGGTCCTGTAATTCTTCCGGACCAAAGCCTTTTAACCCATCTGATACTTGCTTGTCAAGGGTTAAAAATGTTTCCCCCCGGTCCCGCTGGGTTTCTGTTTCCCCGATGCACAAAATGGGCTTAAGCCCGCTTAAGAGGGCTGCGCTGATTTTTCTGCACACCATTTCATCTGTTTCAAAAAAATACTGGCGCCGTTCAGAATGGCCGATGATCACATATTCCGCACCTGCGGCAACGAGCATATCAGCAGATATTTCACCGGTAAACGCCCCCTGGGCTTCAAAATGCAGATTCTGTGCCCCCACACACACCGGGGTGTCTTTTACTGCGGCAGCCACAAGGGGCAGTGACACAAAAGCTGGTGCGATCATGATCTGTACATCCGTGACATCCCTGCAGGCTGCAGCTATCTGTGCAGCGGTGTCAACTGCCTGGGGACCTGTTTTGAACATTTTCCAGTTGCCTGCGATCATGGGCATGCGTTTCATGGAAGCCTCCACCTTTTTGTTTACAGGGATTTTTTGATCATCAGCGCCAGATCAATCATCCGGTGTGAATACCCGGCCTCGTTGTCATACCAGGCATAGATTTTCACCATGCTGCCGTTTATTACATCTGTACAACCGGCATCCACAATGGAAGACAACGGATTGGAATTATAATCAATGGACACCAGGGGCAGGCCGCTGTATCCCATGATACCCTTCAGGCTCTGGCCTGCTGCTGTTTCAAGGGCCTGGTTCACTGTTTCTATGGTCAGATCCTTTTTTTCCGTAAGCACCACCAGGTCCACCATGGACACATTGGGGGTGGGTACCCGCACGGACATGCCGTTGAGTTTTCCTTTGAGTTCAGGCAGTACAAGCGCCACAGCCTTGGCCGCCCCTGTGGTGGTGGGAATCATGGACAGGCCGGCTGCCCTGGCCCGGCGCAGGTCCTTGTGGGGAAAATCCAGAAGGCGCTGGTCCCCGGTATAGGCATGGATGGTGGTCATCATACCGGACACAAATCCGAAATTTTCCAGAACAACCTTGGCCACCGGAGCCAGACAGTTGGTGGTGCAGGAGGCATTGGAGATGATATGGTGGGAAGCAGGGTCATACATGTCATTGTTGACACCCATGACAATGGTGATGTCAGGGTCGCTGGCTGGGGCGGATATCAACACTTTTTTTGCGCCTGCTTCCAGGTGTTTGGATGCGCCGTCCCTGTCCCTGAAAATACCGGTACATTCCATGACAATATCCACACCCATATCTCCCCAGGGAATCTGGGCCGGATCTTTGGATGCGGTTACCGCGATCTTTTTGCCATCCACCTCTATGCTGTCGGCAAGGGCGGTAACCGGTTTGTTCAGCGGCCCGTGAACAGAATCATACGCAAGCAGATGGGCGGCGGTGCGGGTGTCGGTAAGGTCGTTGATGGCAGCGATTTCAAGTTCCGGATGGGTCATAGCGGCCCGGAATACCATTCGGCCGATGCGGCCAAAACCGTTAATACCAATTTTTATAGCCATGGTTTTTCTCCTGTGCAACAATGAATATGTTGCCGTTTGGAATCAGTTTTCAGTTAACACCTGTGGGTCAGTTTCGTCCGGTACCCTTGAGGATACCGCTGGCAAGGGAGATACTCCGCTTGCCGTGTTCCACAAGGGTGGCGGTCAGTTTCTCCATATCCATCTTTTGTCTGGCAGTGGCGGCCTTGAGGAGGATGGGAAGATTGACCCCGGAAATAACCTCCACACTGCCTTCCTCCAGAAATGAGTAGCTGAGATTGGAAGGGGTGCCCCCGAACATGTCAGTAAGGATAATCACCCCGTTGTCACACCGGACTTTTGCAATGCCCTGCTTGATTTTTTTTCTCAAAAGATCCGGATTCTGCTGAATATCAATGGAGATGGAGACGATCTTTTCCTGTTTTTCTCCCAATATGAAATTCACTGTTTCAATCAGGCTGTCACCAAGGTTTGCATGGGTAACTACAACTATTCCTATCATGTGTCTTTTATATCCCGGTCAAGGTCCCGGTGAATGAGACCGGGATTGCGGCCTTTCTGGTTAAGGTGTTCAAAGATACTGCGGGCGATGGCGACGCTTCTGTGGCGGCCGCCGGTGCAGCCGACGGCAATGGTCAGGTATGCCTTGTTTTCTCTTTTATACAATGGTATCAAATAGTCAAGCAGATTGATATATTTTTCCAGAAAAATTTTGGTTTCCGGGTTTGACAGAACAAATTTTTTCACAGCCTCTGATTCGCCGTCCTGGTTTTTGAGTTCCGGTACAAAATAGGGATTGGCAAGAAACCGCATGTCGACGATCAGGTCAGCATCAGCGGGAATCCCGTATTTGTATCCAAAAGACAATACGTTGATTTTCATCAGGGTGAAATTTTCTTTGCCTTTGTGGATCAGGTCCAGAATTTTGGATTTCAGCTGGTGCACATTGCAGGTGCTGGTATCAATGATGTGGTGTGCGGTTGCTTTGACAGGCTGCATCAGGCTGATTTCCGAGTGGATGCTTTCCAGCAGGCTTTTTGTGCCGGTCACAGGGTGGTGCCGCCGGGTCTGGCTGAATCTTTTCACCAGGGTATCCACATCCGCTTCCAGAAAGATAATTTCAGGGAATATGCCAAGCTCTTCTATGGCGGATATGCCGCCGGCATAATTGGTGACAAAGGTCTTGGAGCGCATGTCCATGACAAAGGCAATGCCTTTTATCTGCTGGCTTTCCTTGAACGGCAGTTCCAGAAATTTGGGTACAAGTGCCATGGGCATATTGTCCACGCAGTAAAAAGAGGCATCTTCAAAAGCCTGGATGGCTGTTGTTTTTCCGGAACCGGACAATCCGGTAATTATGTATACCGTTTCTTTTCCCATGCCATGCCTTTATTGTCTAAAAATCCTCGTCCTGTTCCAGGATCACATCATAAATGTCGTCAAGGGTGTCTGCCGTTTTCAGCCCCTGCTTGAAATGGTCCATTTTCAAGAGTTTGGAAATCTGGGCCAGTACCTTTAAATGGCCGCCGGTGGAATTTTCCGGGGTAAGCAAAAGGAAAAAAATATGCACCGGTCTGCTGTCCAAAGAATCGTATTCCACCCCGGCCCGGCTGCGGCCGAACCCCAAAATGACATCAGTCACTGCTGCCAGTTTTCCGTGGGGAATGGCAATCCCCCCCCCGATACCGGTGCTGCCCAGAGATTCCCGTTCCATCAGCACGGCGGCAATATCTTGGGCAGGTGCGTTGGCAGTGACAGACACCGCCTGGGATAATTCCCGGATAATCCCATGTTTGGTGGTTGATACCAGATCGGGCACAATGGACTCTTTTTTGAGGATTCTGCTGAGATTCATTGGGTTCTGTCATCCCCGGGGCTGGATCAAACCCAGCTTTCCGTTATTGTGTTTATAAAGAACATTCAACTCTTCGGTGCGGGCATTGTTAAAAACAAAAAATGCATGTCTGCCGGTGTTGAATGCAGCAACAGCATCTTCTATGTCCATGGGCTTGGTGTCAACGGTTTCCATGACAAGGTCATCAAAAACCGGTACTTCAGGGGCAGCAGACCCTCTGGCCGGGTTGAATTCCGCCGTGTCCAAAAGGCTTTTTTTCTTTCCGGACATGTGGCGCTTGATTTTTTCCTTGTGCTTTTTGATCTGCACCCGGATTTTGTCCACAAGGACGTCAATGGAGGAATACATGTTTTCAGATTCCTCTTTGGCATGGATATTGAGTTTGTCACAGATCAGGGTAATTTCAGCAATATGGCGGATTTTTTCCACAGACAGAACCACATGGGCTTCTGCAGGACTGTCCAGCATTTTATCAAATTTATCCAGTTTTTTTCCAACGTAGGACTTGAGCGGCTCAGAGGGATCAATTTTTTTGAATGTAACCATTGTTTGCATAAAAACACCTCCCTACAGTTGTTTGCGTTTATTGGAAGGCAGAATATTGAGCACCTTCCGGTATTTGGCAACGGTTCTTCTGGCGATCTGTATGTTGGCGTCCTGGAGGATGCCTGCAAGCCGGTCATCACTCAAGGGGGCGCCGGGGTCTTCATTCTCGATGAGCAGGCGTATTCTTTCCTTGACACTGGCAGAGGCCATGGAAGCACCACCGGTGCGTTCAATGGAGGAGTTGAAAAAATATTTGAGTTCAAACAGCCCCTGGGGGGTATAGGCATATTTGTTGGTGGTGACCCGGCTGATGGTGGATTCATGCATCTGGATGTCTTCGGCAATATCCTTGAGGATCAGGGGGCGCAGATAGGCAATGCCCTTTTCAAAAAATTCATACTGGAATTTGATAATGCTTTCCATGACCAGATAAATGGTTTTCTGCCGCTGGTGAATGCTCTTTATCAGCCAGGAGGCTGACTGCATTTTTTCATTGAGATAGGCTTTTGTTTCCCGGGATATTTTTTTGCCGTCAGCAATGGCGTTTTTGTAGAACCGGTTTATCCGCAGCTTGGGAAGCCCGTCATCATTCATGACAATCTTGAACCCGTCTTTGACCTTGTATACATAAATATCGGGAATGATGTAAGTGGCTTCTTCATTGGAAAACTTTCTGCCCGGTTTGGGCTCCAGGTACTGGAGAATTTTTACGGCAGCCCGGACATCCTCCACAGAGATATGCAGCGCTTTGGCAATTTTTTTGCTGTTTCTGTTTTCCAGGTTCTTTAAATGGTGTTTGATGATTTTTGTGAGCACAGGGTTCTCAATTCCCAGCTGTCTGATCTGTATGAGCAGGGTTTCACACAGGTCCCGTGCGCACACACCAGGTGGATCCAGGGTCTGGAGCACGGCCAGCACCTTTTCCACCTGATCGGGTTCCACCTGGGCTGTCTGGGCAATCTCCGCCACATCTGAACACAGGTATCCATCCTGGTTGAGGTTGTCGATGATCATATGGCCGATTTTTTCATCTTTTTCATCCAGGCCCTGGAGCATGAGCTGCCACTTCAGATGGGCTTCCAGAGTGGTTTTTTCAGAGGTGAACGCCTCAAAGTTTGGGGCTTCGGTATGTTCGGTTTCCGTATAGACCCGGCCTGTGGAATTGTATTCATTGATATAATTTTCCCAGTCCGTGTCCGACCGGACTTTTTCCTCAATGGTGACTTCCTTGACAGGGGCTTCCCGCTCAGTCAGCTGTGCGTCACTTTCCGGGGTTGAAAGGGCTTTTTCCGCCGAATCTTCCGGTCCCAGTTCTTCCAGTGCCGGATTCTGTTCCATTTCCTGCTGGATCATTTCAGCCAGTTCAATCCGGGACAATTGCAACAGTTTGATAGCCTGCTGGAGCTGGGGGGTCATCACCAGCTGCTGGGTCAATGTGAGGCTTTGTTGTAATCCGATTTCCATGTCAGAGTCTGAAATTCTCTCCCAGATAGATTTTTTTTGCAATATCGCTGGCAATGATTTTATCAGGCGGACCTGATTCAATCACCATTCCCTGGTTCATGATATAGGCATGATCACACACCCCTAACGTCTCTCTGACATTGTGGTCTGATATGAGCACCCCGATGTTTCTTTCTGTGAGCTGGGTGATGATCTGTTGGATATCTATTACAGCAAGGGGATCGATGCCGGCAAATGGTTCATCCAGCAGGATGAACAACGGTTCCGTGGCAAGGACCCTGGAAATTTCCAGGCGCCGCCGTTCCCCGCCGGACAGGGAGGCGGCTTTCTGGCGGGACAGGTGGCTGATGCCCAGTTCCAGCATCAGGTCGGCTGCTTTTGTCTGGATATCTTGTCCGTTTTTCGGCAGCACCTCCAGGATTGCGGTGATATTTTCTTTTACCGTAAGTTTCTTGAAAATCGAGCTTTCCTGGGGCAGGTATCCAATCCCTTTCCTGGCCCGTATATACATGGGGTAGTGGGTGATCTCTTCTTGGTCTAAGTACACGCTGCCGCTGTCCGGCCGGATCATGCCCACTGCCATATAAAAGGTGGTGGTTTTCCCGGCGCCATTGGGTCCCAGAAGGCCTGCGACCCGGCCCTGGCTTACAGTGATGTCGGCATTGTTTACAACGGTTTTGCCATTGTAAATCTTGACCAGGTTTTTGAGTGAAAGTGCTGTCATCTTTTATTGGTCAGCAGGTTTGTCTTCAGGGTTAAAAAGGGCTTGGACACGGGATTTGCCGTCACTTTCCACCATGGCCCTGTTGTCTTTTCTGAACAGGGTGATTTTCTGGCCGCTGACCCAGCTGGATCCTGTGAGAAGCCTGGCTGATTTGCCTGTCAGCACCAGAATTTGATCTTCAGTGGTATAAACAGCCATGTCTGCAAAGGCTTTTCGTTCTCCGGCGGTGTATTCCACATTGTCGGCAGCCACAATTTTTTTGACCCGGTCCTGTCTGTCCTGTGTTTTTTCGTCTGACGGATAAAAATACACCTTGACCGATTCGGCCAGCAGCGTGCTGTCCTCCTGGACAGCTTTGACATTGCCGATGAATTCCACCATGTCCTCTGACTGGCGGGCGATCATCTTATCTGAGGTGACCTGCAAAGGTTTGCCGGCAAGCCGTTCGGTGTCTGATTTGTCATTTTGCTGTGCTGCTGCAATGCCCGGGCAGTTCAGGACCAGAAGAACAAAAACAAGGATTTTTACCAACCGGTCAGGGCAGCATGGAATTTTCACTGAAGTTTCCTTTAACATGTCCTTTTAAAACAATGGTGTTTTGGTTTAATGCAATCTCCATGGTGTCTGCTTCAAGCACGGAATATCTATCTTCAAGCCGGACACGCACATCTGAATGTATTATATGTGGTTTTTTTTTATAATGCAACTTATCAGTTTTCAGGATATATGTCAGATGCCGGACTTCCACGTTTCCAAGAAAATTCATGTCATGGGACCGGGTGTCCAGTATTCCCTGGTCAGATGTCAGAAAGACCTTTTGGTCGTCTCTGGTATGAAACACCACACTGACATCGGTCAGGACCGCCTGGTCCTGTTCCTTCATCAGGGTGGCGGTGGCTGCCGCAAGTTCCCATTCTGTGATGCCGTTTTTTTTGGAAACCTGCTTCATCAGATTGAGTTTCAAAGCTGCCTCAGAATCAATATGGATGTCGGTAAATGTATGGGGTGCATCCATGATACGGTTGGAGAAAAAAAAGATGGCAAACCCCATAACCATGGCAGCAGGCAGCAGTACCAGAGAAAAAATGAGTTTTTTTCTGCCCCGGCGGTTCATGGTAAAAAGGGTTGCAGTGCCTTTTCCCAGAGGCCGGAAGCCTTGAGAATGGCTTCACAGATTTCCCGGACAGCACCCTTGCCCCCGCCGGCCCGGGTAATGATGTCAGCCCTGGTTTTTACTTCATCAGCCGCATCCGCCACCGCCACGGCCACCCCGGCGCGCTGCATGGCCGGCAGGTCAATGAGATCATCCCCCATAAAGGCCATGGCAGACAAGGAAATACCGGTGCGGGCCGCTATCTGGTCCATGGCAGCCCCCTTGTCGGAAATGCCGTCAAAAACCAGGTCAATGCCCAGGTTCCTGCACCGGTGGGCAAGGGCGCCTGATGTTCTGCCGGTGATGATACCCACCTGGATCCGGTTGTCCATGAGCATGCGGATACCCAGGCCGTCCCTGGATAAAAAACTTTTGACCTGTTCTCCGGAATCGGTGTAGGTGATGCGGCCGTCGGTGAGCACCCCGTCCACGTCCAGTACCAGCATTTTTACCTGTTTGAGAAGAGAGGACATGCGCTTATCCGGAAACCTTTTTAATGGCCAGAAGGGTCTTGAGCAGATCTGCCATATCCTGCAGGGGCATGGAGTTAGGCCCGTCACACAGGGCTTTTTCCGGCCGGGGGTGGGTTTCCATGAACAGGCCGTGGGCACCGGCTGCAATGGCGGCCTTTGCCAGTGTGGGAATAAACTGCCGGTCCCCGGCTGAGGCTGTGGCAGAACCGCCCGGCAGCTGAACACTGTGGGTGGCATCAAATATCACCGGCACCCCCATCTGTTTTAAAATGTGGATGGACCGAAAATCCACCACCAGGTTGTTGTATCCAAAACTGGTGCCCCTTTCCGTGATGGCGATGTGGGGATTGTTTGTGGCCGCAGCCTTGTCAAGAATATTTTTGCAGTCATGGGGGGCCAGAAACTGCCCTTTTTTTATGCTCACGGGTTTGCCAGTGCGGCATGCTGCCAGGATAAGGTCGGTCTGGCGGCATAAAAACGCGGGGATCTGTATTACATCCAAAACCCGGGCAGCCGGTGCGGCCTGATCCGGCAGATGGATATCTGAAATAACAGGCAGGTTCAGCTCAGATTTTATTCTGCCCAGGATGGCCAAACCCTCTTCGAACCCCGGCCCCCGAAAGGACTGGACAGATGTCCGGTTGGCCTTGTCAAAGGATGCCTTGAAAATAAAAGGAAGTCCCAGATCATGGGTGATTGTTTTGAGTGTCCGGGCAATTTCAAAGGTGGTGTCAACATCTTCGATTACACAGGGCCCTGCCACCAGAAAGAAGCAGGGGGAGGGGGTATCGAGCATATCAAAAAAAAAATTGTTCATGGGCGGTCCTTATATTGAATTCATCTGTGCCACGTTATAATCTGCCCTGCAAAAAGTCAAGAATGGAAAATCCCTTGATAAGTTGGGGTATAGCTGATATTTTTATGGGCGTTTCGTTTATGTAATGCTAACCTCTTGAAAAAAATAGGTATTATTGATGAAAAAAGTGTTTTTGCTGGTGGTGTGTGCAGGTATCCTGGTGCCGCTGGTGTGGGTGTTGATATATAAGCTGGAAGGCACACCCCCTGAAGTGGATATCAAGATGCCTTCTTTGTATCTGAAGGAAGGGTATGAACTGTCTGTGGATGTAAAAGATGCAAAAACCGGGCTGCGCCATGTCAAAATAGCCATTGCACAGCAGGACAGAGAAAAAATCCTGCTGGAAAAAACCTATCCCGTGCAGTCGTTTCTCAACATATTTTCCAGTGAAACCATGCAGGCGGATCAGTTTACTGTTCCTGTGGAAGCCCGTAAATACGGTATGAACGACGGGGAAGCAACCATCCGTTTCCAGGTGTCAGACCAGGCCTGGTGGGGATGGAACAAGGGCAATGTTTTTTATACGGAAAAAAAGGTGATCATCGACACCGAGCCCCCGAAAATTCAGGTTTTGACCCAGAGCCACAATGTGGAGCGGGGGGGATCAGGCCTGGTCATCTACCGGTTGTTTGAACCAGATCTCAAAAGCGGGGTCATGGTGGGAGAGCGTTTTTTTCCTGGCCATTCCGGCATGTTTGACCAAAAAGATATTTTTGCCGCTTTTTTTGCCCTGGACCATACCCAGGGACCGGGTACCCGCATGTGGGTATCTGCAGAAGATCCGGCTGGAAATACAGCCAGGCGGGGATTTCACCATTATATCCGGGACCATGACTTCCGGTCGGACGTGCTCACTATTTCAGACCAGTTCCTGGAATTCAAAATGCCGGATTTCAATCTCGGGGAACAAGAAGCCGGTTTTGCCGGCGCAGCAAATCCTTTGCTGGAAAAATTTCTGAAGATCAACACCGCACTCAGAAAAGCCAATGTGGAAACGGTGCTGCAGGTGCCGGCTGATACAATGAACCAGATGCTGTGGCAGGGAAAATTTGAGCGTCTGCCCGGATCGGCCACAAGGGCGCAATTCGGAGACCGCCGCACCTACAAATACCAGGGAAAGGAGATCAGCCAGTCCATTCACATGGGAATCGACCTTGCCTCCACAGCCCATGCCC
Source organism: Desulfotignum sp. (assembly GCA_036351635.1). Taxonomy (GTDB): domain Bacteria; phylum Desulfobacterota; class Desulfobacteria; order Desulfobacterales; family Desulfobacteraceae; genus Desulfotignum. Next base: position 4,207 of record JAZBPL010000160.1, on the reverse strand, counting down.
GGGTGGGGGCAGCCAACAGCGGCCGGGTGATCATGGCCCAACCTGTCGGCATCTTCGGCAATACCATCATCATTGACCATGGATTCGGTTTGGCCAGTCTGTATTCCCATTTGAGCAACATGGCTGTTTCTGCCGGTGATATGGTGAACAAAGGAGATGCCATCGGCAGCACCGGCCTTACAGGTCTTGCCGGCGGGGACCATCTGCACTATTCCATGATCGTGCACAATGTGTTTGTCAATCCCCTTGAATGGTGGGATCCCAGCTGGATAAAGAACAACATCACATCCAAAATCGAGATGGTGAAGAGCCAGTCTTTTAATTGATAAAAAAAACAGGTGATAAAAAAACCAAGGAAACCATGAACGATCATAAAATTTCCAAAACCTATGAACAGATAAACAAAAAAATTGCCCGGGGCGAGGCTGTGGTGGTGACAGCCGAGGAGATAATCGGCATTGCAAAAGAAAACGGCATTGTGGAGGCAGCCAGCCAGGTGGATGTGGTGACCACCGGTACATTTGCCCCCATGTGCTCTTCCGGGGCATTTATCAACATCGGCCAGTCAAAGCCCCTGGTGAGAACGTCAAAGACCTGGTTCAACAATGTGCCTGCCTATTCCGGCATTGCTGCGGTGGACTGCTACCTGGGGGCCACCCAGCCCTGTGATGACGACCCTTTGAACAAGCTGCATCCCGGTGATTTCAATTACGGCGGCGGCCATGTGATCCAGGACCTTGTGGCAGGAAAAACCGTTGAGATCCTGGCGGAAAGCTATGGCACAGACTGCTATCCCAACCGGCGCATTGAAAAGACCATGGCCCTCAAAGACCTTCCCAATGCCATGCTGGTGAACCCCAGAAACGCCTACCAGAACTACAATTGTGCCGTGAACCGGTCAGACCGCATCAAATATACCTACATGGGCACCTTGAAGCCCGGCATGGCCAATGCCAACTATTCCACATCAGGGGCTCTGAGCCCTTTGTTCAATGACCCGTACCTGAAAACCATCGGCCTGGGCACCCGGATTTTTCTGGGCGGGGCCCAGGGGTATGTGACCTGGACCGGCACCCAGCACAAGTCTGCAGTGGACCGGGGACTGAACGGGGTCCCGCTGGGCCCTGCCGGCACCCTGTCTGTTATCGGGGATCTTAAAGAGATGTCCCCTGAATGGCTGGTGGGCCAGAGCATCCGGGGATACGGCTGTTCCCTGTCTGTGGGAGTCGGCATCCCCATCCCCATTCTCAACGAGGAGATGCTCAAATACACAGCTGTTTCAGATGAAGATATTTTTACCCAGATTGTGGATTACGGATATGATTATCCGGAAGGGACAGCCAGATCATATGGTCAGGTGAGTTACGCAGAACTCAAAAGCGGCACCATCATGATCAAGGGCCAGAAAGTATCCACCCACCCATTGTCCAGCATGGTAAAAGCCAGAAAGATTGCAGAACTTCTCAAATCCGCCATAAGGCGGTCCAAATTCCTTTTAGGGCAACCCCAGCACCTGTTTGTGCAGCAATAGAGGTAGAAAATGGCCAAAAAGAAAAACGCCTGGCGGGAGAATATTGAAGCCATTCTCATTGCCATTGTCATTGCACTGTTCATCAGAACCTTTATTGTCCAGGCATTCAAGATCCCTTCCGGTTCCATGCTGGAGACCCTGCAGATCGGGGACCAGATTCTGGTGAACAAATTTATTTACGGGGTCAAGATTCCCTTTACCAACGGCAGGGTGCTGATTCCCTTCAAGGAGCCGGAAAAAGGGGATATCGTGGTGTTCAAGTATCCGGAAGACCCGTCCAAGGATTTCATCAAGCGGGTGGTGGCTGTGGCAGGAGATACCGTGTCCATTGTTGACAAGCAGTTGTATGTGAACGGCAAGCCGGTGGCAGATGAACCCTATGCCAAATATTCCACCCTGCCCACCCATGCGGATAACATGAAAGAGATCGTTGTGCCGGAAAACAAGCTGTTTGTCATGGGAGACAACCGGGATAACAGCCATGACAGCCGGTTCTGGGGATTTGTGGACCTGTCGGCCGTCAAGGGCGAGGCGTTTATGATCTACTGGTCCTGGGACAGGGAAGGGTTCGGGGTCCGGTGGAACCGGATTGGTGATTTGTTGATATGAAAGCCTTTAGCTTTTAGCTGTTAGCTTTTAGGCGTTAGCTGTTGGTGATCAGCAGGGAAAAATTTGTAAAGGATGTGCAATGCGATTCACTAAAAAGGATATTCTGGATATCCATTCCCTTGATCCGGATGAGATCTCTTTTATTCTGGATACTGCCATGGGAATGAAGGAGATCTCCCAGCGCCCTGTGAAAAAGGTACCCACCCTGCGGGGAAAAACCATTGTGCTTTTTTTCCAGGAGCCATCCACCAGGACCAAACTTTCTTTTGAAATAGCTGCCAAACGGCTGTCCGCTGATTCTGTGGCCATTGCCAAAGCCGGTTCTTCCATGGCCAAGGGGGAAACCCTTATCGATACGGTGAAAAACCTGGAATCCATGCGGCCGGATGTGATTGTGATGCGCCATTCCTCATCCGGGGCAGCTGTTCAGGTGGCCCGCCGGGTGGACTGCGCAGTGATCAATGCCGGGGACGGCATTCATGCCCACCCCTCCCAGGCCCTGCTGGACATGATGAGTGTCCGGGAGAACAAAGGCAGGCTCCAGGGTCTGAAACTTGCCATGATCGGGGATATTGCCCACTCCCGGGTGGCCCGCTCCAACATCATCGGGTTTTCCAAAATGGGGGCCAGCGTATCGGTGTGTGCCCCCCAGACCATGATACCTGCGGGCATTGCAGCGTTGGGATGTGCGGTGGCGCCCACCATGGAAGCATGTGTGGCAGATGCTGATGTCATCATGATGCTCAGGATCCAGAAAGAGCGGCAGGATGATGTGCTGTTTCCCACGGAACGCGAATATGCGGGCCGTTTCGGCCTGAACAAAGCCCGGCTGTCCCTGGCAAAAAAAGATGTGACCGTCATGCATCCCGGTCCCATGAACCGGGGGGTTGAGATCGCCAGTGATGTGGCAGACGCTGACTGTTCCATGATTCTGGACCAGGTGACCAACGGGGTGGCCCTGCGCATGGCCCTGTATTATCTGGTGGCAGGAGGAGGCAGACATGCAGATACTGATTAAAGGGGCCCGGGTGCTGGATCCGGGAAACATGGATGAAAAAAAGGATGTCCTGATAGACGGGGGACAGATTGCTGCAATACTGGCCCCGTCTGACGTATTGCCATCCGGTGCGGTGTCCTCTGGAACGCTGCCCGCAGGCGCAGCCCCGGAACAAACCGGTGATATCCAGGTGATCGATGCCGCAGGTCTGGTCCTGGTGCCGGGCCTCATGGATATCCATGTACACCTGCGGGAACCGGGCCATGAATACAAGGAAACCATAGCTTCCGGCCTTGCAGCAGCTGCAAAAGGCGGTTTCACGGCTGTCTGCGCCATGCCCAATACCGTGCCGGTGAATGACAATGCCCAGGTGACCAGCTTTATTTTGGAAAAGGCCAGGCTGGCAAAAGGGGCACGGGTGTATCCTGTCGGTGCGGTTTCAAAGGGATCTGCCGGCACCAATCTGGCAGAGATCCAGGACATGCAGCAGGCAGGCATCAAAGCGGTGACAGATGACGGCCTGCCCGTGGCAAATGCCCAGCTCATGCGCCGGGCACTGGAATACTGCAACGGGCTGACCATGCCGGTGTTTGTCCATGCCGAGGAGCTGTCCCTTGTGAACAACGGTGCCATGAATGAAGGCCCTGCCGCCACCTTCTGGGGCATCAAAGGCATACCCAATGCCGCTGAAACCGTGATGGTGGCCAGAGATATTCTGCTGTCCCAGTTGACCGGGGCCCACGTGCATTTCTGCCATATCAGCTGCAAAGAGTCCATTGCCGCCATCCGGTCCGCCAAACAGCAGGGCATCCGGGTGACCTGTGAAACCGCTCCCCATTACTTCACCCTCATCGATGCAGATGTCAAAGACTATGACACCAATTTCAAGATGAATCCGCCCCTGCGGTCAAAAGAGGACCGGGATGCGGTCATCCAGGGCCTGGCGGACGGTACCATTGATGCCATTGCATCTGACCATGCCCCCCACAGCAAAGAGGAAAAAGACCTGGAGTTCGACCAGGCGGCCTTCGGCATCGTGGGGCTTGAAACTTCCCTGCCCCTGTCGCTGC
>JAZBPL010000159.1:0-10297 GCA_036351635.1 Desulfotignum sp. | reverse complement strand
GGTGAATTTTGCCAGTTTTGCCAGGGAAAAAAACTGAAATCCGCCGGAGTCCGTCAGCATCGGCCGGTCCCATCGGATAAATGCATGCAGCCCCCCCATATGGGAGATCACCTCACAACCGGGCCGCAGATACAGATGATAGGTGTTGCCCAGGATAATCTGTGCCCCGCAGTGGTCCAGGTCATCTGCGGTCAGGGCCTTCACCGACCCCACCGTGCCCACGGGCATGAAAATCGGGGTCTGGATACGGCCTCTGGGGGTGTCAATGGTTCCCAGCCTGGCCCGGTTTTCTGTTGATTCTTTTATCAGGGAAAATTTCAAACATGCCTCTTTTGTTGTTTATTCGATGAGCATGGCATCGCCATAGCTGAAAAACCGGTACCCACAGGCCACAGCTGTTTCATAGGCACACAGCATCTTTTTTCTGTCATAAAAAGCTGCCACCAGCATGAGCAGGGTGGATCTGGGCAGATGGAAATTGGTGATCATGGCATCCACGCACTTATACTGGTATCCCGGATAGATGTACAGATCGCACATGCCGGTACCAGGGGTTACCCGGCCCTGGTCATCTGACAGAAATTCCAGGGTCCGCACCGAGGTGGTGCCCACTGCCACCACCCGTCTTTTCTGATCTTTGGCTGCATTAATTTTTTGTGCCGCTGCCGGTGACACACAAAAATACTCGGAATGGATCTGGTGTTCCCGGATATCTTCCACCCGCACCGGCACAAAGGTGCCATATCCCACATGCAGGGTGATATGGGCCGTATCAATGCCTTTTTGCGCCAGCTGGTCCATCAGGGACCGGGTAAAGTGCAGCCCTGCGGTGGGCGCTGCCACAGCCCCGTCAGTTCGGGCATACACGGTCTGGTAGCTTTCCTTGTCCATGGCAGACAGATCCGGTGTGTCCTGGCTGCGTTTGATATAGGGCGGCAGCGGCAGGTGTCCGGCTGTTTTTATATAGTTGATAAAATCTTTCCCCCCTGAAAAACAGATCTCACAGATACCCCCTGTGACCGCCTGCACCCGGCCTGTGATCTGGTCTGTGAAATGGAGGACACTGCCTTTTTTCGGCATTTTTGATGCCCGCACCAGGCACTGGCATTGAAAAGACCCGGTGTTTTCAAGGGAGGTCAAACCGGCTGCATAGTCGATGATCAGCACCTCTATCCGGCCGCCGGTGGATTTTTTGCCCAACAGCCGGGCAGGGATCACCTTGGTGTTGTTCACCACCAGCAGGTCCCCTTTGTGCAAAAGATCCGGCAGATGGGAAAATTGGTGATGGGAAATGGCGGCACTGTCTTTTTGAATACGCATCAGTTTTGCATCACTGCGAATGCCGCAGGGTTTCTGGGCAATGCGGTCTTCGGGCAGCTGAAAATCGTAATCAGATAACAGATACATCAGGCTGCCTTCATGGCTGCATACACAACCCCCAGGCCGGCTGCCATGAGGACAAAGCCGAACCGCCGCAGCCGGTCATTTTCCTGGCCCGCAATGATCTGGACCATCTCCTTCATTTTTTCCGGAAAGGCAAAATAGGGCAGGCCCTCCACAATCATCACCATGCCCACGACACACAAAAAGAATTTCATACGGTATGCTCCCTTGTTGATCCTGTCTTTTGGATTTGATGCGGTTATACCATTTTATCACTGAAAATTCATGACAAAATATCAGCGGGAAAGGACCATCGGAAAGTCAGACCGTTCGGAAATGATCGTTTTTATCATTTTTCTCAAAGGCTATATATTGAATCAGGGCCATGATAAAAAAACCGGGTATGAAAAGTTCCAGGCATTCCTCCATGATGCCCGAAAAGACCCCCGGGTTCTCCAGCATGGGCAGAAGAGCGGCAATCATCCCGGAGTTTCCATCCAGGACCAGTTTGCTCACCAGGGCACAGGCGACCCCGCACACAACCGAAACCGCCCAGGGCCTGGCATCCAGCAAAGCTTTTTTACACCCGGGCAGAATCTGCCGCACATAGACAACCCCATAGGCAAGAAGTCCTGCAATCAGCAGCGTCACCACCATTTTTTCAGGCCAGGGCACTTCAGGGCTGAGAAAGAACTTGATCTTGAACATGCCCATGGCGGTGAACCGTTCATGAAAATCCAGCTCCCGCAGGCCCAGAAGCAGGACAAAAATTCCCGGGGCCGGCCCGGTCCTGGCCAGACCCGTCAGGTTCAGATACAAAAGGATCAGGCAGAAAAAAAAGTGGCCGCCTGCGGATAAATTTTCCACCACACCATTTTCTTGAACCATTTCAGAGGGAAGATCTCCGGGCATCAGATAGATGCCGAAGACCACCAGGACATACAAAGCCAGAATCCCTGCAACAAAGAGGGTGTTTTGCCGCGTCTTTGCTTTCATTTTTTAATACCTCCATTTTGCTGGGGTTTGTCTATATCATTTTGCGCATAAAAATTCATGGAAAAATTATGAACCTGCGCAATGAATCAGAAATTGTGCTTGCCCTGGATATGACAAAAAGATACTCTCAAAAAAACAAACAAAATGCCTGAGCATGAAAAGATCAACCATAAAATTTCATTGATAAATCACGCCATCAGGGTTATATAAACAGGTTGTTGTAAGTGACCCGTAAAATATTGCAAAAGGGAAAAAACCGTTTATGGAGTTTGAACCTGTCATCGGCCTTGAGGTCCACGCCCAGCTGAAAACCGAAACCAAAATTTTCTGTGCCTGCACCACCACTTTCGGCAATGCCCCCAATGCCAATACCTGCCCGGTGTGTACCGGTATGCCTGGGGTCCTGCCGGTTTTAAACAAAAAAGCGGTGACCTTTGCCATCAGAGCTGCCCTGGCCACCAACTGCACCATTGCCGAAGAAAGCCGGTTTGACCGGAAAAACTATTTTTACCCGGACCTGCCCAAGGGATACCAGATTTCCCAGTACGCGGCCCCCATTGCCGAACACGGACACCTGGACATCGAAACAGAGCAGACCGGGGCCAAAACCATCGGCATCACCCGTATCCACATGGAAGAGGATGCCGGCAAGCTGATCCATGACCCGGTGCGGGGCAACAGCATGGTGGATCTGAACCGCACAGGGGTGCCTTTGATCGAAATCGTGAGTGACCCCGATATCCGCACGCCGGCGGAAGCCGGGGCCTATCTGCGCACACTGCATGCCATCCTCAGATACATTGATGTGTGTGACGGCAACATGGAACAGGGCAGTTTCCGGTGTGATGCCAACATATCCCTGCGCCCCAGTGGGCAGGATGCCTTTGGCACCAGGACGGAACTCAAAAATTTGAACTCCTTCCGCCATGTGGAAAAAGCGATCCAGTATGAAATTGACCGCCAGACATATGTGCTGGAACAGGGTGAATCCGTAGTCCAGGAAACCCGGCTGTGGGACCCAGGGGCAAACAGGACCGTTTCCATGCGGGGAAAGGAACAGGCCCATGATTACCGGTATTTTCCCGACCCGGATCTGGTGCCCCTCATCGTGGACCAGGAATGGATAACACAGGTGGCAGACCAGATGCCGGAACTGCCGGAAGCAAAAAAGGCCCGGTTCATGTCCGGCTATCAGCTGTCTGCATATGATGCACAGATCCTGACCGCAGATATCAACCTGGCAGCCTTTTTTGAAACCTGCGTAAAAGACCTGTCCCATGTCAAGCAGGCTGCCAACTGGATCTGCACCACCCTGCTGGGCCTGCTCAATGCAAAAGGACTGGATATCACCCAGTCTCCTGTGTCGGCCAAAGATTTCGGAACCCTCATGGGGCTGCTGGAATCCGGGACCATCACTGCGGCAGTGGCCAAAACCGTGTTTGAACAGATGGCACAAACCGGTGCCGATCCTGTGGCCATTGTAAAAGAAAAAGGGCTGGAACAGGTTTCCGACACAGCAGAGATCCAATCTCTGGTGGACACCATCCTTGCGGAAAACCCGGACGAAGTGGCGGCATTTCGAAACGGAAAAACCAAACTGTTCAGCTTTTTCATGGGACAGATCATGAAAAAAACCAGGGGCAAGGCTGATCCCAAGATCGTGACCCCTGTTTTGCAGTCCAAACTCAACCCGGAGAAATAACGTGACATATGTAAAGACAATATTTTGTGTGCTGTGTTTCTGGATGCTTTTTCTTTCCATATCCGGTATTGTTCCGGGAAATGCCGGTCTGCCGGCAGGCAGTGCCCTGGCAGCCACAGAGAACCAGGACACAGCAGTCCAGCTGCCTGCCACCATTAGCGTTCTGCCATTTACCATCCATGCGGCTGAGGATTTTTCCCACATCCAGAAAGGGGTGGTGCACATGCTGCACGCCCGCCTGGCATGGCCGGACAAGGTGCGTGTGGTGTCCAAAAAACAGGTGCGCAAGGTTTTGGAAAATCTCACCGGAGCAGATAAAAACCAGGTCCTTACCCGGGTGGCAGACCGGACAGACAGCGATCTGATCATAGATGGCAGCATCACAAAGCTTGCCGGGTCCTTCAGCATCGATGCCATGGTGTATGATCTGAAAAACAAACGGTATATGACATTTTTTGAACAGTCCAAAGACAGCGATGAACTGATCGAAAAAGTGGCCCGGATTGCTGCCGGCATCAACAAGCAGGTGTTTGACCGTTCCACCATCGCCTGGGAAAAAATGGAACAGGAACGCCAGGCCCGGATCAATGAGCTAAAGCGCAGAAACCCGGAATACCTGATGCAGCAGAACCCCCAGTGGCAGCAGCAGGATGATTCTCCCGGCTGGAAAATCTGGAAATATCTGTTTTAGCTGTTAGCTGTTAGCGCTTAGCGGTTAGCCTGTCCAGATTACATCCCCCAGACCTTGATATCTGCTCCCTGGTATGTTTCAGTCCGGCGGAAGATCTTGTCTTCCCAGGGAACTTTTGCATCACGGTTGAAGATCACCAGGTGGCCCTCTTTTGTACCGCAGGTGTCCATGTAACCACGGGTCTGTTCCAGGCCCAGGGCGATGGTTTTTTCCAGGCTTTTGTGCAGCACTTTCAGCGCCACCACCACCTTCTGCACAGGCCCCTGCCACCGGGTCCAGTCCGGTTTCTCATCTTGTGCAGGTTCCAGGGGCCACAGCACCAGCAGATCAACCCGCTGCCTGCCCAGGCCGTATTCCCGCTCGATCCTGCCCCCGGAATTGATGACCCGCTGCAAAAATGCCTGGAGCAGCAGCTGGGGACCGGCCTCTTTGTACTGGAACCGCTCCAGCCAATGCGCGGAATGCTCCTGGAAAAATGCCTGGAAGGCTGCCATGAGTTTGTCCATGTCCACCCGGTTCTCCGGGGTGATGTACCAGGCGGTCTGGTGAGACAGCGTGTCCTGGATGGCGGCGGTGAGCATCCGGGGGATAATTTCCCGGTAAATCGGGTTGGCAACGGCAAGCTGGGGTTTGCGCCGGATCAGGCCCAGATCTGTCACATACTGCACATCATCTTCAGGCAGATCCCCCGGCGCCTCCATCCGGCCGCTTACAATACCTGCCACCACCCGATGCACCCGGGGCTCCTGCAACTTGTCCCCCAGCTGGTCCAGGTGGGTTTCCCGCCGGAGGATCAGGTTTTCTTTTGCCTGGTCCACCATCTCCTTGTTAACAGGCCGGCTGCGGTCTCTGCCCTCTTTCATTTCAAAACAGACCTCATAGGCCAGGGCATTTACCAGCCACGGTTGCCCCTGGCTTAAGTGCCAAATGCAGGAGACGGCTTCCGGGGTGAACGCCTGGCCGGTCTCTGTGGTGTGCTGCTGCAAAAGAAACCGTACCTCATCTTTAATAAAATCACCCATGCGTAGGGATTTTGCCTTGATATTAAAGGCACTGCCGCCGGTGATGATCTCTTGGCCACTGCCGGAGTGAATCCGGTAGTCCCGCACATCCCGCACCCCGCACAGAACAATGGACGATGGGAATTGCCCGGGGCGCTGGGGGTAACCCGAGCGGATCTGCCGCAGCACTGAAATCAGGGTGTCCCCCACCAGGGCATCGATCTCATCGATGACCAGCACCACCGGAAGGGCACTGGACTGACAAAACCGCGTCAGAGCCACTTTCAATGCGGCATGTTCACCAGATACAGATAACATTTCCGGCCAGTTTTCAGCCAGTAATACATCCCCCAAATCCTGTAACGAACGCTCTGCCAGTTCCACCAGGATGTTCTGCATCCCCTTGGCCACATCTTCTCTGGCCGTCTGTGCCGTTTCCACATTGCAGTACAGCCCCCGGTACCGGCCCCCGGCATTCAGATAATCCACCAGTGTCAGCATGGACGTGGTCTTGCCGGTTTGACGAGGGGCATGCAGTACAAAATATTTTTCCTGGGCGATAAGGGTTTCGATCTCTGAAAGATCAAACCGCTGCAATGGCGGCACTGTATAGTTTTTTTTCTCGTTTACCGGTCCTGCTGTATTGAAAAACCGCATATTGTTTGTTGTATCCTGTGTTTTATCCTGTTTCATATTCGTTCTGGTACTGTCAGCATAATGCCGATTGTATTTGTAATCAAGAAAGAATACGCCCTGTTTTTTGTGCTTCTTTTTCTTAAACAGGGCATTTGGGATCCAAAACAACTGGTGTACGCGCGCCAATCAGTATAAAATATAATTTTTATCTCAAAATTTCAATTAGTTATATCGGTCCGCCTCCATTATACCATTATGAGATTTTTACCTTTACCCCAATTCTGATCCGGCCGGCTTGTGGGGCTTGACTGTCATATCCACGCCCAGAGCGCGCATCACCGCTAACATATTTTTTAAGGTGGGGTTTCCCTTCTCACTGAATGAACGGTACAGCTGCTCTCTGGAAAGTCCTGTTTTTCTGGATAACTCTGTCATGCCCTTGGCACGTGCGACTACGCCCATCGCCTTGGCTATATAAGCGGTATCACCTGTTTCTAACGCATCTGCCAAAAAAACAGCAATACTCTCTTCATTCTCCAGCGCTGCCGCCGGATCGTAATCATAGATAGCTTCCTTCATGATTTCCTCCACTCTTTTGCAAGTTGCAATGCGGTCTCTATATCTTTTTGCTGGCTGCGTTTATCGCCTCCGCATAATAATAGAACCACCTCGTTTCCGCGCTGTTGAAAATACACACGATAACCGGGGCCATGATGTATGCGCAGCTCGCTTACGCCCTCACCTACCGGCTTGACATCTCCGGGCAAGCCATTGGCCAAACGAAAAATTCTGGCTGCTATCAGCGCTTTAGCCCGGAAATCTTTTAACTTGCGCTGGCATTTTCGCTATGTGGCTGTTTGTTTGAGTTCTAACATCTTTGACAGTGTAGTTTATTGACGACAAAAAAGCAAGCAGTATTCCCGCTCGATCCTGTCCCGAAAATTGATGACCCGCTGCAAAAATGCCTGGAGCAGCAGCTGGGGTCCTGTTTCATATTCTGTTCTTGAACGGTCAGCATAACGCCGATTATCTTTGTAATAACAAACAAAAAGGCCCGGCAAATGCCGGGCCTTTTTGTTTGTTCAGGTGGTATCAGGTCAGAGGATTGTCAGGTGCCGTCTAAAAGTTAATCTGCCACTTAATGCCGTAATATGTCACTTTGGCATTGTTCTGGTTCAGATCAATTACACCTACTTCAGGGGTCAGGAACACACCGGGTGCCAGGAATATGGTTGACTGAACATAAAAAGTGTCTGCATCATCAGTAACAGCTCCCGGGGTATCCAGTTCGGTTTCCACATACCCGTAAGCAGCTTCCAGATACAGCCCTTCCCGGATCTTATAGCCGGCAACTATCAGGGCTGCCATGGCATCCTTGTCTATAACATCTGTGCCGTTAAACACCGCATAACCCCAGCCGTCACCATCCAGATTGGGGGGGCCTGATGAAATCGCATTGTTCACCAGAATATCCGCCATGTTGCCCACGTTCTGGCCGCCCCAGACATTGCCCTTGAAATATGCAGCGCCCACATCCACCCGGCCGCCGATACCCACTATCCAGGAATCTACGGAATAATCTTTGTTGTTGGCCTTGATATCAAAGCTCTGGTATCCGCCGGCAAACCGCAGGTGCCATTTGTTGCCGTTGATACCATATCGTGCCTGGATGGACGGCATTTTTGTCTCCGTGCTCCACCCGAAGTTGTTCTGCAAAAAAGTCTGGTTGGTATACACACTTTTGGGCTCCACCGCTGCTATTTCAAATTCTCCGAATTTCAAGCGTACCATGGATTTTCTGCTGCCATACAGCATGCCGAAGGCGCTCATGTTGATATCACCCTTGTTGAATCCGGCAATGTTGTACACCTGGTTGGAATAGGGGAACAGCAGCGGGGTATAATTTTTACCAACTCCCAAAGAGCCGGCACCGAAGTTCCATTCACCCCACAAAATACGGGTATTGACACCACCTAAGGTGCCGTATTCAAACCGGGCGGACAGTTCATCATTTACTGTCACATTGGCCCCGATACGGGCATTCCCGTTAAGATTATGCTCGTAATTATCGGAATCGCCCCCGCCTATAAACGGATTTTTTTCAAAATCCGTATAAAAGGTCGACACCCGGGCAGATCCGTAAAAATTCCAGTCAGCCGCCATTGCCGGGCCTGCCATGAACACCAGCGCTGCCACTACCACCAATAATTTTCTCATCTTTTCTCCTTTTGTTTGAATTGCCCTTCCAGCAATACCCTGAATCCCCTACCACCTGGGGTCTAAAAAAGCCGGGCGTTCCTTTTAATCGCCTGCTTTTTTTACGAAAAAATTTCTGACATTGTTTTACTAAACAATGTTTACTCATCTATTAATCAGGTTCCCATACCTTATGTCAATCTTTTTTTACCATTGGCTGCAATTCTATAAAAATAAATTTGGTGCGGCATAAAAAAACAATGGCCCGGTGATGTATCCATCACCGGGCCATTGTAAAAATTCAGGTGGTTGTAGTAGAACTGTTGGTAATTCTTCTTCTAAATCAGATTTTGCAAATACAGATTAGAAATTAATCTGCCATTTGGCACCGTAGTACATGAGTTCTTCCTGGCCAGCTTCATCATAATCTATCACACCAATTTCAGGGGTGATAAATACGCCGGGAGCCAGGGTAATGGTGGACTGCACATAGTAGGACTGCACTTCGTCAGCTTTGGAACCAGAAACATCCAGCTCAACTTCTGCATAACCGTAGCCTGCTTCAAATGCAAACATGTCGTTGGCTTTGAATCCAGCTGCAATAATGAATCCCATGTTGTCAACATCTGCAGCAGCTGTGCCTTTTCCATCACCATAAGCAGGATTGCCAGTATCGATCCACATCAGATCACCGGCATTCTGACCGGCATACACGTTACCACCAACATAGCCGGCACCAAGATTGACTTTTCCGCCAAGAGCAACAACCCAGGAATCAATATCAGTTGCTCCCAGATCATAGGTCTGGTAACCACCAGCCAGGGCAAGGCTGAAGGCATCCATTTTCAGATCATAGCTGACTTCGATGGCAGGAAAATCAGTTTCTGCACCAGCAGGTGCAGAAGGATTTATGGCTGCAATCTGAAAGTCACCGAATGACAACTGAATCATAGCTTCCCGGCCACCGTAAACACCACCGTAGGCAAGCAGATCGGTATCTGCTCCAAACACCTGATTGGAGTAAAACATGTTCAGGGGAGAGTAGTGCTGACCAATACCCAGCTGACCGCCACCGAAATCCCATTCACCCCAGAGGATACGGACATTGACGCCTGTGCCGTATTCAAAACGACCGGTCAGTTCGTCAGACACTTTCACATTGGCACCGATACGGGCGTTGCCCTGCAGGGCCTGTTCGTAATTTGTAACGTCAGCAAGATCATAGTCTTCATAGAATGTTGAAACACGGGAAGATCCGTAAAAATTCCAGTCAGCTGCTGCTGCTGTCATTGCAGAACCTGCAACCAGAGCAAGGGCTGCAACCAAAACCATTAATTTTTTCATCTTTTTCTCCTTAAATTTTTTAAATAACCACCTGAAATTCAGCAACATGCCTTCCTTTTAAGGGCATGACACCAAATCAGTATCCCTTTTAATGCAGTTTACACAACATTGTCAATCTTTTTTTTTATTTTTTTCCATTACTGCAGTTCATAGGAAATAATACTGGAGGCTTTGTCCTTGGATAAAATCGCCAGTTTGGTCTGGGTCACCACAGATACCACCAGTTCCGCTTTGCCGTCCCCGGTGATATCGGCAATGGCAAAATCACTGATCCAGCCCTGGAGGGCCGTGGTCTGGAAAATGGGTGCCAGTGCAATACCGTTCCAGGAAAGCACCTTGATAGCACCG
>JAZBPL010000158.1:0-3927 GCA_036351635.1 Desulfotignum sp. | reverse complement strand
CTGGCAGCTCACCGGCAGACTGGCCCATGCCACCACTCCTGCTTTGCGTATAAAGGAGTCCTGGTTCGGCTGGGCCATGATCTGCGGGTTTATCATCATGCTTTATTACCAGGTACTGCACCTGGTCGCCCTGCTGAAAAACAAACCCGCCTTTCCTGAAACAGCCGACCAGGATCAGGGGTGTGTCCTGTGAATGCCATCATCCTTATTTCGGTTTTAATGGTACTGATGGCCCTGCGGGTCCCAGTGGTGTTTTCCCTGTTGCTGTCCTGTCTTTTTTATGTAACATTTATTAAAGAGATCCCCATGATAATCCTGGCCCACCGGATGCTGGGCAGCCTGCAGATTTTTCCACTGCTGTCACTGCCCTTGTATATCCTGGCGGCGGATATTATGAACTCGGGCAGGATCACTGAAGAGATGTTCAAACTGGCCCGGTCCCTGGTGGGCCATATCAGAGGGTCCATGGGCCATGTCAATGTAGTGGCATCCATGATATTTGCCGGAATGAGTGGTTCAATTACCGCGGATACGGCAGGCCTGGGCAAAATCGAAATTCCCATGATGACCAAAGCCGGGTATGACAAATCCTTTGCCGTGGCCGTGACCGGGGCCAGCTCCATTATCGGCCCAATCATGCCGCCGAGCATCCAGATGATCCTGTATGCCATGATCGCCGAACAGTCGGTGGGTAGGCTGTTTGTTGGTGGGGCCATTCCGGGCTTAGTCATGGGACTGGCCATCATGGTCACCATCTATGTGTATGCTGTGCGCCGTAAATATCCCCATGATGCAAACATGGCTGCCTGGTCACAAATCTGGAAAAGCTTCAGGCGGTCCATCTGGGCCTTGATGACCCCGGTGATTATTCTGGGGGGAATTGTCACCGGCATTTTCACTCCCACGGAAGCCGCAGTGGTGGCGGTGGTGTATGCCTTTGTCATCTCTTTTTTCATCTACCGCACCCTGCAGCTGAAAGATATGTTGAAAATGATGGTGGGTTCCGCTGTAACATCCGCACTTATACTGATCATCATGGGTGCGGCCTCGGTATTTGGATGGATTGTCACAATGGAAAATATCCCGGTCCTGATCCGGGATTTCATTATGGCCACCACTGACCAGCAATGGGTGGTGCTGATCATCCTGAACCTGGTGTTTCTGGCTGCCGGGTGTTTTTTTGATATCTGTGCCATCATTCTGGTATTTACCCCCATGATACTGCCAGTGCTTACCGCTTTTCAGATTGATCTCGTGCACTGGGGCGTGGTGGAGGTGCTCAATGTGTGCATCGGGTTTCTGACTCCGCCCTTCGGGGTGGGCCTGTACGTGCTCAGCGACCTGTCCGGCCTGAGTGTCGGCCAGGTGATGAGGGCAGTTTCCCCGTTTCTGATTCCGCTTTTGATCTCACTGGCCTTGATCACATTTTTTCCGCAGCTTGTTCTGTGGCTGCCGGAAATTGTATTTGGATAGACACAGAACATCCCATTTTCTCAAGGAGAAAAAAATGAACAGTAAAGAACGATTCACTGCCGCCATAAATCATGAAGAACCGGACCGGGTTCCGCTGGATCTGGGAGGGTGGGTGACCACCATCAGTGTCAGGACTTATAAACGGCTGCTCAAAAAGCTGGGCATCCAGCGACAAACCACAGCATTTGACTGGCTGCGGCAGAATGTGAAGCCGGATGAGGACGTGCTGGAACGGCTCGGAGTAGACACCCGGTATGTCCACCTGGGCAATCCCGCATTCTGGCGGTTTGAGCCGCAGCAGACGGAAAAAGGCCTGTATGTCACCGATGAATGGGGATGCGGCTTTATCATGCCCGGGGATTCGCTTTACTACAACCTGGTTGACAGCCCGCTGAAAAATGCCACGGTGGATGATCTGGCATCCCATGCGTGGCCGGACCCGGATGATTCCGGATACCTTGCCGGGGTGGAAAAACAGGCCAGGCAGCTCGCTGAAGCCGGGGAATACGCTGTGGTGGGCAATTTCGCCTGGGAAACCTGGTTTGAACGGGCCTGGAAACTGCGGGCCATGGACCGGTTCTATATGGATATGGTGGGGAACAAGGAATTTATCCATGCCCTTCTGGACAAGACCCTTTCCCTGCACATGCGGCTGCTGGACAATGTGCTCAGTGTCTGCGGCCAATACCTGGATGTGATCATCCAGGGCGGGGATCTGGCCGGCCAGAAAACCACACTCATGTCACCGGCCACTTACCGGGAATTCATCAAACCCCGCCAGGAAAAAATCATCCAGCTTATCAAGCAGAAAACCGGTGCAAAAATTTTCTGGCATTCCTGCGGTGCGGTATCCTCGCTTCTGGATGATTTTATTGACGTGGGTATCGACATTCTCAATCCGGTCCAGGTAAGGGCGCACGGTATGGATGCGGCATCACTGAAAAAACGGTATGGAAACCGGCTGGTTTTCTGGGGCGGGATCGATTCCCAGCAGGTGCTGCCCTCCGGCACGGTCAAAGATGTGGAAAACGAAGTGGCCCATCTGATTAAAAATGCTGGATCAGGCGGCGGACTGGTGATATGCTCGGTACACAACATCCAGGCGGATGTTCCGGAAGACAATGTACTGGCTTTGTATGATACTGCCAGAAAACTGGGCCGATATCCCTTGACCTGACCGCTGAGACATACAGGCGGCATACCCAATGGAGACAACCAGGGTGATAGAAGGAAAACGCATCAGAGAATACAGGGAAAAAAAAGGCTGGTCCCTGCGGAAACTGGCCGGCATGGCAGAGATTTCTCCCAGCATGCTCAGCCAGATCGAATCCGCCAAAGTGGATCCCTCCTTGTCAACCTTGAGAAAAATTGCCCTGTGCCTGGAAGTCCCCTTGTTTTTCCTGGTACTGGACGACACCGCTCCGGCCCACAAAAAAGTAAGGGTGGCTGAGTCCCGGCTGGCGGTCTTCCCCAATGACGGATTGACCTACCAGATCATCCATTCCGATCAGGAAAAAAAAATGGGCATCCATATCGGCATTTTACAGAAAGGCGGTTCCACCAGCGCGGACCTGCTGGCCCATGAAGGTGAAGAATGCCTTATTGTGCTCGAAGGTTGCATGCAGGTGGTGTATGAACATGAAACCATTGATCTGTCCGCCGGTGAAAGCCTGTATTTTGACAGCTCTGTTCCCCACCGGCTCCAGAACATCCAGGATGCCCCCTGCCGGTTCTATTTGATCATTTCACCTCCCAAATTCTGATTTCAGGGTTCACCATCACATAATGAAAGGGGCTGTCATATGACCCACCCACATCAGCGCCAACCGGAAAACCTTTTGAAACAGACCGCCCGGGCCATATTTGACGCCGGTGTAGGGGCGGTGGCACCGGAAACCTGTGTGGCAAGGCATCTGCACATTTCCGGCAGCCGGCTGCATGCAGGGGAAACTGACCTGGACCTGGACCAGATCCGGCATATCTATGTGGCCGGTGCTGGCAAGGCATCTGCGGCCATGGCCTGTCAGGTGGAAACACTGCTGGGAACGCGCATCCATGACGGGGTGGTAGTCACCAAATACGGGCACGGGATGCCCCTGGCACACTGCCGGGTGATGGAAGCCGGGCACCCGGTGCCGGATGCAAAGGGCCTGGCAGGGGCGGCCGCCCTGCTGGAAATGGTGTCTCAGGCAGGGCCGGAAGATCTGATTGTATGTCTGATATCAGGCGGGGCTTCCGCCCTGACCCCTGCACCGGCAGCAGGCATACCCCTTAAGGACAAACAGGACGCCACCCGGATTCTGCTGGGGTGCGGGGCCACCATCCACGAAATCAACACCATCCGCAAACACCTGTCCCGGATCAAGGGTGGTCAGCTGTGCGCGGCTGCCAACGGGGCCCGGGTGGTGTCTTTGATATTGTCCGATGTTGTCGGGGATGACCTTGATATCATAG
>JAZBPL010000157.1:0-4764 GCA_036351635.1 Desulfotignum sp. | reverse complement strand
GGATTGTTCGGTGTCCATGAAATTGAGCGGGTGTAACCTATGTCACAGAATCGGTGGTTAGCCACAGGAAATTTTTTCACCTCCTACAAACAAGAACAGAGAACCTTTTTCACCCACCTGGACCGTACCATATTCACCTGTTTTCTGGTCCTTTTGTTCGGGTGGCCCCTGCTCTTTGAAATCAGCAACAAGTACATGCTGGTGCTGGACAATATCCTCATTGCCATTGTAGCGGTCATGGGCCTGAACCTTCTGCTGGGATTTGCCGGGCTGATCTCCATCGGCCATGCCGCATTCGTGGGCATCGGGGCCTATACCGTGGCATCCGTGTGTCAGGTCATCGGAGAAAACCATGTCATCGTCACCCATTTCTGGCCGGTGCTCATTGTGCTTGCGGGTCTCATGGGGGCTGCGTTCGGGGCGTTCGTGGGCCTGCCGGCCCTGCGGCTCAAGCATCTGTACCTGGCCATTGCCACCCTGTCGTTCCAGATGATCTTTGAATGGTTCATCCAGTTCATGAGCTTTTTCAACCAGGGCCAGACCATCTATGTGGGACGGGCCCACTGGCTCACCGGGCAGGTGGGCAGAAGCGACCATTACCTGTTCTGGTACTATATCATCCTGACCATTGTGGTGGTCCTGGGGTTCGGGGTCAGGAACCTGCTGAAAACCAAATACGGCCGGTGCCTGGTGGCGGTGCGGGACAATGACCGGGCCGCCGATGCCATGGGCATGAACCCGGGACTCACCAAGGTGTATGCCTTTGCTCTGGCGGGCTTTTTTGCCGGCGTGGCCGGGGCCCTGCATGCCTATCTCTACCGGGGGGTGGGGTTTGACTCCTTTACCCTGCACCACTCAGTGGCCTATCTGGCCATGGCCATTGTGGGGGGGCTCGGCACGCTGAACGGCATCTTCTGGGGACCTGTGGCCATCAAATTTCTGGATCTGCAGGTGGAGCAGTTCTCGGAAGTGGCCGGGCACTATCTGACCTATGCCCCCAACGTGGCCACTGCCTTGAAGCCCTTGAGCTTTGGTCTGGTCATCGTGCTGTTTCTCATGTATGAGCCCCGGGGCATTGCCAACTGGTGGCGCATTGCCAAATCCTACACCAAGCTGTGGCCGTTCCGCTACTGACCCATGGCGGGACTGCGGCAGCTTTTACCATATCACAGGTCATAACCCAAACCTTAGGAGGCACGTATCATGAAAAGCAAAACCGCATTAATTTTCAACGCATTACTGGTTATTGTGTTCGTGTTTGCATTCACCCTGCCGGCAGCAGCCGGCACCACATACAAACTGGGGATGTCCCTGGCCATCACCGGTCCCACATCTGATGCAGGGAACCCCTATGCCAAAGGGGCGGAAGACTGGTTCAAATTTGTCAATGAAACCGATTATCTGGGAGACGGCGACAAAATCGACTGCCCCATCCGGGATGACCAGTACAAAAATGACGTAACCAAGCGTTTTTTCGAAGAATTTCTGGATGACGGTATCCTGATTTTCTTAAGCTATGCCACCGGCGGCAACCTGGCATTGAAACGCGATTTTGAAGAGGTGCAGATCCCGGTGATTCCCGCCTCCTATCATGAAGGCCTGATCGTGGATGCCAACTACACCTTCATGCCCGTGGCCACCTATTCGGAAAACGCTGTGAGCCTGGCCGAGTATGTGGTGGGCAAGCACAAAGGCAGTGATACCCCCAAGGTCGCTTTCTTTATCCACCCATCTGCATTCGGCAGAGGGCCCCTGGAAGATACCCAGAAAGCCATTGCCGAAGGGTTGAAAATCGACATTGTCGAAGTGGTGGAACACGGTACAGACCTGGACAACACCGCCATGCTCCAGCGCCTGGTGAGCAAAGATGTGCAGTATGTGATCTGCCACACGGTGCAGACCCCGGTGGCCACCATGCTCACCGATGCCCAGCGCTTAGGGGTTGCTGCCGCCTCTTTTGGTGAAAAAGGCAAGCTCACCTTCCTGGGTGCCCACTATACCGGCGGCTCAGACCTGATCGCTCTGGCCGGCACAGCCACCGAGGGCTACCTCTGGGCTGACTCCTATAACCTGACCTCCGAAAACAATGAAAAGGCCAAAAAACAGCTGGAACTGGCCAACCGCTACGGCCGGGACGAAAAGGCTGCCAACTCCCACAATTATGCTGCCGGAATCCTGGCGGCCCAGATCGCCACCGAAGCCATCAAAGAGACCAAAAAGGCCGGTCTGAAAATCAACCGGGAAAATATCTACAAAACCATGCAGACACTGCATTTTGATTCCTTTGCTGCAGCCGGACCGGTGACCTATTCTCCCACCGAACGGATCGGCGTGGATGTCCAGAACATTTATGTGGCCAGGGACGGCGTGTTCAAAAAAATCCAGGCCTTTGAATCCCAGTACATGCAGAAAGTCCGGGCCGACCGGTAACAACAGTTTCATGATATAGTATGAAACATACCACTGCATACACAAGGTAACCCTGCCTTCCCGGAAACAGGTCCTGTTTCCGGGAAGGTCAACCTCCAAGCCAGAGAAAGTGCATATGGAAACAAATCTGCTGGAAGTCAACAACATTGAAGTGGTCTACAATGATATCATCCAGGTTTTGCGGGGGGTCAGTCTCCATGTTCCCAAGGGCAGCATTGTCGCCCTTCTTGGAACCAACGGCGCCGGAAAAACGACCACTTTGCGGGCCATATCAGGATTGCTCAAACCGGAAAACGGGGCCATCAGGGAAGGGCATATCACCTTTGACGGCACCGAAACCACCCAGATGCTGGGAACCGCTGTGGTCAAAATGGGGGCGGTGATGGTGCCGGAAGGCCGCCGGGTGTTCAAACATCTCACAGTTAATGAAAACATCATTGTTGGCTCCATCACCCGCAAAGACGGGGCTGCTGCCATCAAAAAAGACAATGATCTCATGTACAAACACTTTCCCCGGCTCTCCAATGTCACCAACCGCATGGCCGGATACAGCTCCGGCGGTGAGCAGCAGATGATCGCCATTGCCAGGGCACTGATGGCGGCCCCCAAGATGCTCATGCTGGATGAACCCTCCCTGGGCCTGGCCCCGCTGCTGGTAAAAGAGATCTTTGACAATATCCAGCGCATCAACAAGGAATTGTCCACCACCATCCTGGTGGTGGAGCAGAACGCCAAGGTGGCCCTGGCGGTTTCCGACTATGCCTATATCATGGAATCCGGCAAGGTGGTGCTGGAAGGCCCCTCCAAAGAGCTGCAGAACAACCCGGATGTCAAGGAATTCTACATGGGCATCACCAAAGGGGGTGGACGCAAATCCTTTAAAGATGTAAAATCCTATAAACGGCGCAAACGCTGGATGTAGACCATAAATTTGAGGAGCACAACATGAAGATTCTGGTGGGATACGATGGAGGAGAAGAGGGACGTCTGGCCCTGGCCCTGGCCCGGGATACAGCGGTTTTTCACAATGCATTTGTCCATGTGATCACCTCCATGGAGGGCGGCAGCGCGGAGAAACAGGCAGATATCCAGAAAGCGGAAAAAGACCTTGCCTTTGCAAAAACCCTTCTGGAACACGCCAACATCCCGTGTGACTGCCAGCAAAGCGTCCGGGGCATGTCTGCAGGCGAGGACCTGGTGAAATTTGCCCAGGAAAACGATATCAGCCACATCTTTTTGGGTATCCGCAAAAAATCCCGGGCCCAGAAAGCCATCCTGGGCTCCACTGCCCGATTTGTCATCCTCAAGGCCCCCTGCCCCGTGACAACGGTAAAATTCGACCTGGACACCATCTCCACCCAGGACCTGCTCAAGGACCGCCGCATCCTGGTGGTGGATGATGAACCCGATATCCTGGAAACCATTGAAGAACTCATGGACATGTGCATCCTGGACACCGCCGGCTCCTTTGAAACCGCCAGGAAAAAACTGGATGAAACCGCCTACGACCTGGCCATCCTGGACATCATGGGCGTCAACGGCTATGAAATCCTGGCCCTGGCCAAGGAAAAAGACCTGCCCGCCCTCATGCTCACCGCCCATGCCCTCACCCCGGAAAACCTCAAGGAATCCATCAAAAAAGGGGCCGACGCCTACATCCCCAAAGATGAACTGGCCAACCTGCAAACCCACGTGGCCGACGTGATCCGCACAAGAATCCAGGGCAACCAGGGCTACGGCGCCTGTTTCTCCAAACTCAAACCATTCTTCGACAAATCCTTCGGATCCGGCTGGCAGGACAAGGACAAAACCTTCTGGAACTCCTTTAACGACAAATACGGCAAATAAGCCATTTTTGCCCCAGTTACTTCCACGCCCTATGAAAAAATTTTCACACTTTTAGGAAATAAATGTGACAATTGTCGGTATAAAATGTGATACCTGTCCCTGATTTAACTTTAGACAAACTCCAAAACCTTAATTTCCCGTTATGGTACAGAAGTTGCTTTCATACAATCATACAAACATATTTTTAGCAACCTGCGTATTATAATTACCGTGGCACCACAGGAGCTTTATGGACATGAACCGGAAAAACAGATTCGATTTGAAAAATAAAAAAACTCACATGGTAGCATCATTTATGAAAAAATTTTTCCTGGTGCTGGCAATATTTGGAATGCTGGTAGCCACGGTCCATGCAGATGCATTTCTTAATGATTTTACTGATGATGATGGCAATGGCGTTGAAAGTTCCCATGTAACAATTACAGGTGTTAATGGCGATCCAATAGATGTTCCTGTAATCAATCGAAGTCGTCCAGAAAGCGAAGC
>JAZBPL010000156.1:0-2343 GCA_036351635.1 Desulfotignum sp. | reverse complement strand
GAGTTCAATGATTGCGGTTCTGATTTCCGGATTTTCATGGCCCGTGGAAACCATGCCGCACTGGATAAGGGCCATTTCCATGCTGCTGCCCAGCACCTGGGGGATTTCCGGGGGCCTGCGGATGGCCCAGATGGGCGCTTCTTTCAGCCATGTAATGAACGAGTGGCTCTGCATGTGGGTCTTGAGCTTTTTTTATCTGCTCCTGGCATGGATCTCTACCCGGTTCATGCTGGAACTTCCTGAAAACACGCAGGATCAATCCCATGATCCTGCTTAAACCAGAAAGGAGTTGTTTATGACACCGTTGGATTCCGCTTTTATCAGAAGCCAGTTCCCCGCGTTTGAGGAACCATCATTGAAAGGCTGGGCGTTTTTTGAAAATGCCGGCGGTTCCTACACCTGCCGCCAGGTGATCGACATTCTGTCCTGCTTTTACACCCGGACCAAGGTTCAGCCCTACTACAACTATCCGGCATCCCGGCAGGCCGGTGCCGCCATGGATGAGGCTTACACCCGGCTGGCGGCCTGGCTCAATGTGGATGAAGCCGAAGTCCAGTTCGGTCCGTCCACCACCCAGAACCTGTATGTGCTGGCCCACGCTTTTCGGGAGATGTGGGACAAAGGGGATGAAATCATAGTGTCTGCCCAGGATCACGAATCCAATGCCGGATTCTGGCGGCGCCTTGAAAAAACCGGGATCACGGTCAGGGAGTGGGGCCTGGATCCGGACACGGGCATGCTTGATCCGGCGGATCTGGATGACCTGCTGTCTCCCAAAACCCGGCTGCTGGCTTTTCCCCATTGTTCCAACGTGGTGGGTCATGTCAACCCCGTGTCCGACATTGTCAGGAAAGCCAAAGCCGTTGCCGATGTCTGCGTGGTGGTGGACGGCGTGGCATACGCTCCCCATGGCCTGCCGGATATCGGATCTCTGGGGGCCGATATTTACCTGTTTTCCCTGTACAAGACCTGGGGACCGCACCTGGGACTGATGACCATCAAAAAACCTGTCATGGATGCACTGCCCAACCAGGGCCATTTTTTCAACGCCCATCTCGATCGCAAAAAAATGATGCCGGCCGGTCCGGACCATGCCCAGATAGCCGCTGCCGCCGGTATAGCACAATACCTTGATGGGGTGTATGATCATCATTTCTCTGAATCCGCTGATCCGGCTGAAAAAGGCAGGCTGCTCAAACAGCTGTTTCAGAATCATGAAAACGCTCTGCTGACCCACCTCATGAACTGGCTGAAACAGCGCACCGATATCCGGATCATCGGCCCGGATGACCCCTCACTTCGGGCCCCAACCGTCTCCATTGTGCCGAAGAACCGGTCCATCGATGAGGTTTTTGCCGTCCTGACAAACAAAAAGCTGATGACCGGGCAGGGGCATTTTTACGGGGTACGTCCGCTTCTGGGCATGAACATCCCCATGGAAACAGGGGTGCTGCGGCTGTCATTTCTTCATTATACCACCTCAGACGAAATCCAGCAGCTCATTGGCGGGCTTGCCGCAGCACTGGATTGAAAATCAGTGATGAAAACAATGCTTTCCCTGTACCTGTGGTCTGTTGGTGTGATTTTTTTTCTGATGGTATTCTGTATCCTCACCGTCAGCCTGATGTTCATGTCGAGACCCGCTACATTCCATCTGGCCCGGCGGCTGTTTTCAGTGCTGATCCGGATCATGGGCATCCGACTGAAGGTCGAGGGGGTGGAACACCTGGATCCGGACCGAACCTATTTGCTCATGGGCAACCATGAGAGCCTTTTTGACCTGTTTGTCATTCCGGCCGCCATTCCCCTGACTTTCACCGGGGTGGAGGCGGCCCGTCATTTCAGGATACCGATATGGGGGTATCTGATACGTAAATGGGGCTGTATCCCCATTGAGCGGGGAAACCCGGAACAGGCCAGAAAAAGCCTGGCACTGGCAAAACAGATCCTGGACAGCGGTCTTTCCATCGCCATTCTTCCTGAAGGCCACCGGACCCGCACAGGAAAACTGGAGCCGTTCAAAAAAGGACCGTTCCATCTGGCCAAAGCGGCACAAGCCCCTCTGGTGCCCTTTGGCATAAGCGGACTGTACGAGTTTCAGCAGAAAGGCGGATTCATGATCACCCCGGGGGAGGTCCGGGTCCGGATCGGGTGCCCCATCCCTTTTAAAGAATATGCCCATCTTTCGGTGGACGAGTTAAAAGACCGGATGTTTTTGCAGATACAGGGCCTGGCTGCCTGAGCTTTATTGACCCAACAGGTACAAAAATGACGGCGGCAGCTCTATCCCTGCCGCCGTCACATTTATCGAGGGGAAAATCCGGGAAAATATGCAGGAAATTT
>JAZBPL010000155.1:0-3848 GCA_036351635.1 Desulfotignum sp. | reverse complement strand
TGACCCGCGACAAAGAAACCCTGATGGCACGCCTGGTCATGTCAGGCCAGGACCCGAAAATAGCATCAGAGGTATCAGATCCGGTTTCAGCGGACGCTGGTCCGGATACCGGGGAAAAAAAGAACAAAGAAGAACCGGATGCATCACATAGCCAGGTACAGAGCGCGCAGGACACAAAAAATATGCCCGACACAGATGCAGATCCCCAAAGCCTGCAGGCAGAAGAAAGATCCGCTGCCCAGCAGCCCGAAGATGCTGCGCCCCCCATTGCTGCCAAAGAGGCGGGAAAGGTGGATATTGAAAAATTTTCCGTAACACGGGACAGGGATCAGGGGGACCTGCTGGTCCGCTTTGATATAAGGAATGTGTCAGAAAAGCCGGGGGAGGTGTCCGGCCGGATTTTTACCATTCTCAAACCGGAAAACAGGTCTTTGGAAAAAAATGCAGACCAGTGGCTGGTGGTTCCCAGCTCTCCTCTGGAAAACGGCATCCCCGCCAAAACCAGAAACGGGCAGTACTTTTCCATAGCCCATTTTAAACCGGTAAAGTTCCGGATAAAAAATATACCCGGGCAGGCATTTTTTACCACAGCATCAATTATCATTTTCAATGAACAGGGAGAATTGTTGTTTAAAAGCGACATTGATATTGGAGAGGAAGATCTGGGGTGATACGGTTTGTATCAAAAACAGTTTTCATCCTGGCAGTGGCGGCGGCTTTCATCTGCCAGCCGGTCCAGGCAGGCAGACGCAGCCACACCGTGTATTTCGAGGGGCAGGAAAATGAGCTGCACGTATACCGGATATCTGGTTCACAGCCCGGAAAAACGCTGCTCATCGTCGGCGGGATCCAGGGGGATGAGCCCAGCGGTTTTCTGGCAGCTGATTCCTATGTTGATTTTTCCCTCAGATCCGGGAACCTCATCGTGGTGCCCAGGGCCAATTTCCCTTCCATTCTCAAGCGGGAAAGACAGATCAACCAGGATATGAACAGAAAGTTTTCAGATGACCATGTGGTGAATTATGAAACACGGGTGGTGCATGTGCTCAAGAAACTGATCTGTGAAAGCGACTGCTTTTTAAATCTCCATGAAGGATCAGGCATATACTCTCCCACATGGGAAAGCCGCATGAAGAACCCCGAGCGCTACGGGCAGTCCATTATTGCCGACAATAACCTTCTGGACCCGGCCAAAAACGGCACCCCGGTGGACCTGGCTGCCATGGCAGAAGCGGTGATCGCAAAAATCAACCGGAACATTGATGACCCGTTTTATTATTTTCATTTCAATAACCACAAAACCGGGCATGCAGATACCCGTCACAAGGAGCAGCGCCGTTCCGCCACTTTTTATGCCGCAGATATCTGCAGGATTCCGGCCTTTGGTGTTGAATCGGCAAAATCCCTTCCCCTGGCGCAGAAGGTCCGCCAGATGACAGATGCCATCAACGGATTCATGGCGGTGCTGGATATCACGCCCGAAACCCCGGGAATTGATCTGGAAAAACCGTTGATGCAGTATATGATCATATCGGTGAATGACGCCATTCCTGTTGTGGTGGGAAAAATGCAGCGTCTGAAAATCCAGAAAGGGGATACCGTCCAGGTGCTCGATGTGGTGGCCAATTATGAACGGGGGTTGAGCGTGAATATCCTTGGGGTGGGCAGCAGTTTCAATGACATGAAAAAAAAGATCCCGATCCATGCTTCCACCCGCATTGAAGCAAAAAAAGATTTTTATGCCTGCGGCAGTGTGTTTCTGGATATTGATGCACCAGGTGCGGATCTCCCCGTCCGTCTGGCAGTGACAGACAGTGCTGCGACAAAAAAAGAGATCCAGTATAAACTGCTGGTCAACGGAAAACAAACGGTTGTTGACAATTACAGCCGCATCACCCTGGATCACGGCGATATTCTGGTGATAGAAGATCTGCTGCACAGCCCGAAGGATCCTGCACAGTATGTGGTGAACTTTAAAGGATTTGTGGGCAACAAGAGTTTCAATTCAGGAGAGGACAGGGGATACCCCATAGATACAGGGGCTGACGGGGTGCTGATGCCCAGGTTTTCCCGGGACAAAAAAGGCAGACACTACCATGTGCTGACCACATTGGAAGACCAGGAAGTGGGCAAACTCTATATTGATATCCGGTTTTAGGCAATTATAAGCAGGCAAGGAGACAAGGCAGTGGCAAAGAAAAATACAAAAAATTTATCCATCATCGACCAGGAACTGAAAATTGACGGGTCCATCTCCAGCAGCGGCAAGCTGATTATCCGGGGCCAGGTCACAGGAACCATTGACGGGGATGTGGTGATCATTGCCAAGGAGGGCCAGGTAAACTCCAGTGCCACCACGGTATCTTCCATTACCATAGGCGGAAATTTCCAGGGGGAGTTGTCCGCCTCAAAGGAATTGATCATCCTGAGCACCGGCAATTGTGCCGGAAAAGTGGAATGCCAGGACCTGATTGTGGAAAACGGCGGTATTCTGAATGCGGAAGTTTCCTGTAAAAATGCGGCACGGCTCACAAAAAACACCCGGAGCACATCCTCTCTGTCTGATCTGAAAACGGAAAAACAGATTGAATTATAGATTTTGCTTGACATGCACCGCAATTGTGTATAAAAGTTTTGGATTGTATTTATGAATCAGGAGCATAGGGAACCATGAAAAAATATACGTACAGCGCCAAACGGACGGACAACAAAGAGAACTGGTGCGTGATTGACGCAACAGATCAGATTTTGGGAAGACTTGCGTCACAGGTGGCATACCGGATTCGCGGAAAGCACAACCC
This sequence comes from Desulfotignum sp., assembly GCA_036351635.1. Taxonomy (GTDB): domain Bacteria; phylum Desulfobacterota; class Desulfobacteria; order Desulfobacterales; family Desulfobacteraceae; genus Desulfotignum. The sequence continues at coordinate 1,047 of JAZBPL010000155.1, read as the reverse complement.
CCTGTTTACCCCCCATGTGGATACAGGTGACTGGGTGGTGGTGATCAATGCGGACAAAATCCGCCTGACAGGCAACAAACTGGCAGACAAAACCTATTACCGCCATTCCGGCTATGTGGGGAGCCTTAAATCCCGGACAGCCGGTGAACTGCTTGAGAAAAATCCGGAGCAGGTGCTAAAAAAGGCGGTTCAGGGAATGCTGCCCAAGAACAGACTCGGCAGAAAATTGAACAAAAAACTGTTTGTGTATGCAGGCGACCAGCACCCGCATGCTGCCCAGAAGCCTGAACCAGTACAAATTTAAGGAAAAAGGACACGATTATACCAATGGAAAGTGGAAACGTATTTTACGCAACAGGGAAACGGAAAAATGCTGTGGCCAAAGTGTGGCTTGTCCCTGGTACCGGCAAAATTCTGGTTAACAACCGGGAAGTGGATGAATATTTTGACATCGGTGTAAACCGTGATGCGCTGACATCTCCCCTGGTGCTGACCCAGCTGGACGATGCCTTTGATATCAATGTCAGGGTGATGGGCGGCGGCCAGACAGGCCAGGCCGGTGCCATCCGCCAGGGATTGTCCAAAGCCCTGGAAATTGTTGACCCGGATCTGCGGGGCGTGTTGAAAAGTGCCGGCTTTCTCACCCGGGACTCCCGGCAGAAAGAGCGTAAAAAATACGGCAAAAAAGGCGCAAGGGCCAGCTTCCAGTTTTCAAAAAGATAAGCAGCTGTGTTTTTTTTACGGCAAAAGGGAACAGATATCGGTTTGTTCCCTTTTTTTTTAGCTGTTAGCTAACATCCCATGAAAACCTACCTGTTTTACGACCTTGAAACCTCAGGTCTTCACCCCGCCTTTGACCAGGTTCTGACCTTTGCCGGCATCCGTACTGACACCCGGCTGCGTGAAATTGAGAGAACCAGTCTGACCATTCAGCTGCGCAAAGATATTGTGCCGTCCCCCCATGCCTTTGTCACCCATTGTCTGACACCGGATCTCCTGGCAGCGGGCATGTGTGAATATGCGGCAGCCGGAAAGCTGCATGCGCTT
>JAZBPL010000154.1:0-3129 GCA_036351635.1 Desulfotignum sp. | reverse complement strand
TTAGCTTAAACAACTCTTTTTGGCATCAAAAAGTGCGCGCTAAGACGCTTTTGGGCCTTGTTTTAGACAATATTTTATTTAAAAACGGAGACTTATCGGGGTCAGACCCCGCTTTTCAATAACGCAGGCCTGACCCCGAAGTTTTCTAAACTTTGCGGAGGCCGGCACCGGCGAGGGCCGTGAACAGGAGGGCGTTGGCAGGGATCTGGAGGTTGCCGTCGGAGTAGCTGTGGATGAGCAGGGCCACCAGGGCGGCCATGGCGCCCAGGGTGATGCCCTGGGTCTGGCGGCTGCGGCTTTTGAGGCGGGGGAATCCGGTTCGGAAGAACCAGTACACGGTCCACAGCATCACGGGGATGGCCAGGATGCCGGTTTCGGCGGGAAACTGGAGAAAATCGCTGTGGGCGTATCTGGGGAGTCTTGCATAGCCCGGGGCCTGGTATTGGGGGAATGCAATGGCATAGGTTCCCGGACCGGTGCCGGCGGCCAGGTTGTCCTGGATCATCGCCCGGGTGCCGGCCCAGATATTTCTTCGGCCTTCCAGTTCGTCTTCCAGCTCTCCCTGGGTCAGGGTGGTGATCCGCTGCACCACAGGCGTGCTGGCCATGACGATCAGGCCGATGACCACCACGGCGCCCAGCAGGGTTCCCACCAGGCGCTTGTGAACAAAGCCTTTTTTCAGGAGCAGCACCACGGCCATGAACAACATGGCAACGGCTGTGCCGGTCCATCCGCCCCGGGACAGGGTCAACGCCTGGCACACAACCAGAAACAGGGCCAGGCAGATCATGCCGATGCGGGCCTCCGGGGAGCGGGACCGGGTCAGGAACATGCCCAGCATCATGGGGATGGCCATCTCCAGGAATCCAGCCATGTGGTTGCGGTTCACATACACCCCGGTCAGAGAAATGCCATGAAATTTTCTTCCCAGCTCTTCTGTATAATCCCACCAGTGGAACACCAGGATGTCAAACCGCTTGAGCAGCCCGATCACGCACAAAAACACGGCCGTGCCCACCACCACCAACACCAGGGCCCGCTGCTCTTTCCGGGAGCGCACGGTCACCACCACCAGCCAGAAAAACCCCAGATACGTGGCCAGCATGATCAGTCCCTGAATCGCCAGGGCCGGATGGGAGAGGCGGGATCAGGATCTGGGGATGGGGGTGGTGCGGAGGACGGCCCCGGCGAGGACAGCAAACATCAGGACCCCGGCCAGGCAGCCCAGGGCGTTGATGGCCACGTCCTCCCAGGACACGGTGCGAAGGGGCGAAAAATGCTGCAACCCTTCCATCAGGGCGCTGAATATAAACACAAACAGCACTGCCCCGGCCCGGCCCCGCAGGGAGTTAAATCCGGCACTGCCATCGTTAAACATCACCCGGTACAAAATGTCGGAATAATAATCGGCCAGCTCTTTTTCAATGAAACTGTCCGTATTCTTTTTTATTATTTATCTCTTCTCTTCCAAGAATGAGTCCGGAGTCGAATCCTTTTTTTATATATTTTGCTGCAGAGGAATTTGGCATACACTCTTCTGGAAACTTTGTTTGTAAAGTAACACCTGTAATACGTTCTATTTCATCAACAGGTACGTTTTGTTTGATCATTTCTATTGCAGCATCGTATTTTGCCTGCTTAATACCCAGCCTAATTCCTTGCTTTTCAAAATCATCGACAGCTTTATCTATTCCCCTTTTCATTATATCATGTAGATTGTATTGATCTCTCATAATTCCAACTCGCCCTTATGTTTAAATTTTCCATGATTTTATACCATGTAGATACACATAAGGCCTGCGCTGTTGGCGCAGGGCAAGGTTCATGTTATTTCAGCAGGGCTAGAATCTCCGAGATGTCTTTTGCGGTGTGGATCGCCTTTGTAATTTCTACCAGTGTATCCAGGTCATCAATTTCATTCACCCTGGCCATCACAGTGCCGATGTCTCCAGGGAATTTAACGGCCATGCTAAGCTCTATGGTTTCTCTGTAACCTTCCAGCTTACCTTCCAGCTTGCCCTCGTTCTTTAATTTCTCAGCCAGTGTCATAATATATTCTCCTGTCTCTTTAGAAATAGCCTCTTCCGCTATTTCCTTTATTTGTTTCACCGATAATTCATCATCTTCCAGGGCCGATGCCAGGTACCTGACCACCACCTCAATCCATTGCAACCCGGTTTCTTTTTCCATCAATTTACGCATAAGTGCCAATATACCCGGCAGCTTCTGTCGCAAATCCGGATCTCTGATGTGTTTGAACAGCAGCAATATCACCCGGCTCATGATGGTCCCTTTGATCTGATCATCCGAGTACCGGTGCAGGTCGTACAGTTCAAACGAAAAATCCGGGATGTACCCGGCAAGCCCCTCCACCGGCCCGGACAGCAAGGATGACAGCCGCTCTGTATTTTCCGGCCACTCCTGCCTGGCGTGACATACCAGCAGCGGAATCACAATGGGAAGACGGACCGGCTTTTCTTCATGCTGCTTAATATGCAGCCGCCATATCTTGACCATGTATTCCAGCAGCTGGAGATGCACAAACCGATCATAGTAGCTTTTGTGTTCAAACAGCACATAGATGAATCCCTGGCTGCCGTCTGTCAGTTTCACCTTGTAGAGCATGTCGGAATAATAATCAGCCAGCTCTTTTTCTATGAAGCTGTCTTTACTGATCTCCAGGCTGTTCAGGTCCACCAGTTTCAGCACTTTGTCCGGCAGTTTGTCGGCTAAAAGGCTGCGGGCATTTTCCTTATTGCTGTAGACATCCCTGAACACCTTGTCATGGGGATTGACCACCTTGCTGTTATTTTTCTCGTCTGTCATGATGGAATTTTACCCTTCGGGGGGGATTCAGTCAAAGCTTATCGTGCTTCATTCCGCAAAGCATCAAGAACATCCAGAGGCGAAATTTTTGCATGAAATACTCCCCCCTATCATCTTTTTTCTTATCTTAGATGCTGCCCCATCGTTTGTCAACGTCCAACAACACCCGATACTTTACCCCCCAATAACTACAATAACGCAGGCCTGACCGTATGCCGTGAACGGCTGTAGTTCTGGCTGGTTAAAGTCCAGCAGGAGGAGTTGTCCGTACACCTCCTTAGTACCGGGAAGCAGCGTCCGGGT
>JAZBPL010000153.1:0-20094 GCA_036351635.1 Desulfotignum sp. | reverse complement strand
TGAGGGCTTCGGTGTAATCAGGTTTCAGGTCCAGCGCTTTTTCAAAAGCAGATACAGCCAGATCATCTCTTTTTTTGCCCATATATGCCAGCCCCAGGCTGTTGAGCAGATAGGGGTCATTGGGGGCCATCCTGCGTGCCTCCAGCAATTTGGATAAGGCTGCCGTGTAATCTCCCTGGAGCAAAAGGGCCTCTCCTTGAATCTTCACCGCCTCAGCCAGTCCGGATTCTTTGCCGGACTTACCGGTGGTACTGGTACAGGCAAAAACCAAACAGCCAAATAAACTTACCCAAATCAGATGGTGTTTCATAATACATCCTCTGTTTGCTTACAAATTAGAATGTCAGTTATTTCAGGTGAATGTACCGGATCTGTTCTGTTTTTAAAAACATGCTGGCGCCGGGGGTCAAAGGGTACAGTGAAACAAAAACACGGTCCGGCAAAAGTTCCGCATACAGGCCTTCCAGGGTTTCCACTATTTTCTGGTGGCTGAAGGAGGGATTTTCCCAGATGGTATAGCCCAGGGCGGACAGCAGCAGCCGGACCTGGTCAGTCCAGGGCTGGTTCGGCGAAAAGGTCAAGATATCAAACCCCATATTTTGGATACCGGTTATGCCTGTACCGTAAATATGGGCGAAATTAATCAGCAGGTCAGAACGGTCAGGCCGTTTTATCCGCCCGAATACACCAGACATGGAAATACCGTTCACTAAAAAGGGTATCGTTTCTTCAGAACTATAATCAAATGGTGTGCCGGCCAGTATCTGCGCCATATTGTTTTCGATTAGATCCAAGGGAACAGGTTTTTGCATATGCTGGCGGGCCTTTTGGATGGCTGCCTGGATCTGTTGTGTTTTTACCTGTTTCCAATGGGATTTGATGGTCTGGATCGTTTTTTTGTCCAGAATATAACCTGTCCGGTTTCCGGGGATGAGCAGGGTCTTTTCACCGGTGTCACTGGTTTCGATCAGCGGTGTCCGGGAAAGGTCAAGCTGAACAATGGTGTTATCATTTTTTGTCGGGAAATACATTTTTCCCTGGTGGACCAGGGTGCCATTTATCAGGGCGGCATACCGTTTCAGCTGCAGGACCTGATAAGGAGAAACATCTGGAAGCGTGTTTTCCGGTGCACGGACTGCAGCAGCATCCTGTGGCAGCACACCTTTTTTTCCCCAATTATCATGTGCTGCTGGCGTGCCATGGGTGAGATATGAAGAAAACCAGGGCTGGGACAAAATGCCCGGTTCAGGAAGCATCACCCGTGTACCCTGATGCACCATATGGATATTTTTGATGCCGGGGTTCAGGCGGTAAAAAAGCATACGGCCTTCCCGGGTGACACCGCCGCCTTTTTGTAAAAATGCTTTGTCCAGAAGATCAGAAACCGTGTCCCCGGGCTGGATAATATATTCCCTGACATATGACGTCGTATCAAAAGAGGCCGGAAGATGGGAAAATTCCACCACCGGCACTGCCACCATGCCGGTATCATCAGACGCATAGGCCTGCTTGTTTACCATTTTCAAAGGGATAAGAATCTGTATTCCCGGTGATATGGTATCAATATTGCTGATTCCCGGGTTTATTTTTTTGAAAATTGAAATAAACAGGGGGAAATCCTGTTCAGAAATTTCGCCTTTCTGACGGAAAATTTTATAGAGCCAGTCATCTTTTTTGACTGTGTAGGGTTCGCACAGGACAGCCTGGTTTTCATGGGTGATTATGGAATAATTTTTCAGGGAGGTTTTTACCCCGCCGACAGCCGGGCTGCCTGGATACCATATGAAAACTGCAGGCAGGCAGGCGGCAACTATTGCCTTTTTAAAGCGATAAAAATCCATCATTCAGCAGATGTTAAGTGCATTTTATGTGCTATTTTCCCCGATATTTCCGCAATAAATTGGGCAAATTCAGATTTTCCCAGCCTTTTTTCCTGGGAGGGTACAAGATCCGGGTTGTCCGGCATGATCAGTTCCGGCAGGTTCATACGTTCCGGATCCGGTGCGATATGATAGGCGTCAGGGATCTTGTTTTTGAAGTACAGGTCCTGGAATTCAGAAAATTTGATGGCATGGGCGGTTGCGTTCAACACAGCGGTTTCATCTGAAGAAACCAGATCCATGGCCCGGGCCTTCACAAGGCCGGCCAGACATTCGCCGCCCTGGGTACAGGCAATATGCCCATTCTGGTTGGCGGTGAGCTGCCAGTCCATGATGGCCTGTTCAGTTACCTGGACAAAAAACACATTGTCGTGTTCTGATTCCCGGTTGTATTCCCGGGCAATGGCAACCACCCTGGGCATGGAAACGGGATTGCCTATCATGGCAGCCTGGGCCACACTGGGTTTTGTATCCACAGGGGTAAATACCCGTTTTGCTTCATCCGGTTCCAGATAGTATTGATACACCGGGTCTGCATGCTCTGACTGCACACCGATGATTTTTGGCAGCCGGGTGATGATGCCGGCCCTGAAAAATTTCAGGAATCCGTTCATGATGGCAGAGATATTACCGGCATTGCCGATGGGAACCACCACCACCTTTTGGTCCATATCCCAGTCAAAATCCTGGGCGATTTCATAGGCATAGGATTCCTGTCCCAGAATCCGCCAGGCATTTTTGGAGTTGAGCAGCACCACGGAATATCTGGTGGACAGATGTTCCACTATCTTCATGCAGTCATCAAAAACCCCCGGGATTTCAAATACACTGGCACCGCTGCCCAGGGGCTGGGACAGCTGCTGGACCGTAACTTTTTTGTGGGGCAGGAGCACGGCCGACTTGATCAGGGGTCTCAGGTAAGAGGCATATAATGCGGCTGCTGCAGAGGTATCCCCGGTGGATGCACACACCGCAATGACATCTGAGACAAGCCCCTGGTCAAGGAGAAATTTGATGCTGGAAAGGGCTGAGGCCATGCCCCGGTCCTTGAATGAGGCACTGGGGTTCTGACCGTCGTTTTTAAAATAGAAATGCAGCCCGACCTTTTCCGTAAGAAATCCGGATGCCGCCACAACAGGGGTGTGGCCTTCTCCCAGATAAATAATGGATTCCAGGGGTATCACCGGGCCGATGAATTCATGGTACCGGTAAATACCTTTCAGGGCGGGTATCTTCAGCATTCTGCGGTAGTCGAATACCTGCTGCCAGGTTGTCCCTTCAATTTTATGGAGTTCTTCCTGGTTCCGGTTATGGAGCATCAGGACGGCATCACATGCCGGGCAGACATACAACAGTTTTTCCACCGGATACCCGGCACCGCAGCCCAGACATTTGTAATATAAAGCCCCTGTCGGCCGGGGAATAAGATGGGGCCGGATATGTTCCGGAAACAGTTCAGGTTTCATGGGTGATTGTTTTTTGACCTCCCATAAAGGGTACCAGCGCATCAGGTATGTTGACTGTGCCGTCCGGCTGCTGATAGTTTTCAAGGATTGCGGCAAAGGTCCTTCCCACGGCAAGGCCTGATCCATTCAGGGTATGGCAGAATTCAGGTTTTTTTGCATTTTTGCGTTTAAAGCGGATATTGGCCCGGCGTGCCTGGAAGTCAAGGCAGTTGCTGCACGACGAGATCTCCCTGTATTTGTCCTGTCCCGGCATCCATACTTCAATGTCATAGGTTTTGGTGGCGGAAAATCCCAGATCTCCGGTGCACAGGGTAAGCACCTGATAGGGCAGCTCCAGGCGCTGGAGAATGGTTTCCGCATTGGCAAGAAGGGATTCCAGTTCTGCAAAAGAGGATTCAGGGGCAGTGATTTTCACCATTTCCACCTTGTTGAACTGGTGCTGCCGGATCAGTCCTTTGGTATCCCGGCCGTATGAGCCGGCCTCGGATCTGAAACAGGGGGTATAGGCGGTGAATTTGTACGGCAGGTCTTCTTCAGCCAGTATTTCGCCGGCATAAATATTGGTCACCGGCACCTCTGAGGTGGGAATCAAATAATAATCCAGACCCTCCAGCTTGAACAGATCCGCTTCAAATTTGGGCAGCTGGCCCGTACCTGTCATGGTGGTTCTGTTGACAATGAAAGGCGGCAGGGTCTCTTTGTATCCATGCTCTTTTGTATGGATGTCCAGCATGAAATTGATCAGGGCCCGCTCCAGTCTGGCACCAGACCCCAGATACAAAGGGAAGCGGGCGCCGGCCAGTTTGGCAGCCCTGCCAAGATCCAGAATTCCTAGGGCTTCACCTATATCGGCATGGTCCTGGACAGGAAAATCAAAAACCCGGGGGGAGCCGTGGGTTTTTTCCAGACGGTTCTGGGAATCATCTTTTCCTTTGGGCACATCTGTATGGGGCAGGTTGGGCAGGGTGATCAAAAACGTGTGGATGGCGGTTTCAACCTCACCACGGTCTTTGTCCAGGGCTTTGATGGTTTCTGAAACAGACCGCATCCTGTCGATGCTGGGCTGGGCATCTTTGCCCGACCGTTTCATTTCGGCAATTTCATCAGAAACCTTATTGCGCTGGTGGCGCAATTCCTCAATTTGCAGCAGAAGGGTTTTCCTTTTTTCCTCATTTTCCATCAGTACTGAAAAATCAACTGCAGCACCGCGTTTTTCCATTCCTTTTTGAACGGTTTCCAGGTTATTTATAATATATTTTGCATCCAGCATTGTCTTCCCTGTCCCGGCTGTTTTTGTTTTGATAAACGTGCATGTCATATCTGTTTCCCAATTGTATCCAAATAGCATGGGACATATGAACAGTCAATGATTATTGCATGTTGACAATCAGGTACTTGTGTATAATATTCTGGTATATTTTTGTAACCATAAGGAAAAGTGATTATGGAAGAGGTGAAAAATACGAAAACCAGCATATTGGCCCAGGTGGCTGAAAAGCTTGATACATTTACAAAACAGGAGCGGGAAGCCAAATACTACCAGATTGAGAACAAAGTATTTGAATTTGCCAACTTCATGGAATCCCAGATATCTTTCATGCACACATCCGGCAGCGGGGATATTCCCATGGAAAGGATTATACGAAAAGCGCTTCACATCGAAAAAACAATTGTACTGCCGGTGTTTACAGATGCAAAAAATGCGTTTCACCTGTGTAAAATTATCGATTATGACAAAGACCTGCTGCCCAGCGCCAGTGATGTGCTTGAACCGGACCCTGAAAGGTGCAAAAAGATCTCTCTGGATGAGATTGATATCGCCTTTATTCCAGGCCTGGCTTTTGACGACAAGGGGGGCCGCATAGGGCTTGGCAGCAACTATTATACCAAGCTTATCACACGCCTTCCCGAAACCTGCAGAAAGGTATCCCTTGCCTTTGAAGAGCAGATCGTGGACCAGATTCAGATGGATTCCAGAAAACATACCGTGGATATTATTATTACAGACAAGCGGGTTATCTATAAAATCTAAAAACCTGTTCGGGGTATTGCTTGTATGATCAAAATATCTGCCACATGATTTTTTTTACATGCGATTGTCTCATGTGGTGGGCTCTATCTGCTTGACGGAAGCTATGCTTGCTGGTATGAAGGGGTTCATGAATGATGAGCCCAAAAAATTTGTCCGGTGGCGCAAAGACATGGTGGACAGGCAGATCATTGCCCGGGGGGTTACTGATCCTTTGGTGATTCAGGCTATGAATGAGGTGCCCCGGCATTTGTTTGTGAGTGAGGCCCTTGTGGACAGTGCCTATGGGGATTTTCCCCTGCCCATTGGCGAGGGACAGACCATTTCCCAGCCCTATATCATAGCAGAGATGACCCAGAGCCTGGATCTGAAAGGCTCTGAACGCGTACTTGAAATTGGTACCGGATCCGGCTATCAGGCCGCTATCCTGGCCAAAATAGTTTACAGGGTGTATACCATTGAACGCAATCACCCGCTGTTTTTGCAGGCCCGGACACTTTTTGACAGGCTTCGGTTTCATAATATCGTGACCCGGTATTCCGACGGCACCCAGGGGTGGAAGGAAGAAAGTCCGTTTGATGCCATCATTGTTACTGCAGGCGGTAACCAGATTCCATCACCCCTGGTGGATCAGCTGGCATTGGGCGGTCGTCTGGTCATGCCGGTGGGGGGGCATTTTTCCCAGGATCTTGTGAAACTCACAAAGACCGATACAGGCATACGAAAAGAAAGCCTGGGGGGATGCCGGTTTGTGAAGCTCATCGGGCAGCATGGGTGGAATGAATAAAAATAATGCGCTTTTCCGCTCTCAGGGAAAAATGGTTCCCTCTTTTTTAAAAGAGCTGCTCATGGGGTTTTGTCTGGGGATGGCCAATATTATTCCTGGTGTTTCCGGCGGTACCTTTCTGCTGATCTTCAATATCTACGAACGGGTCTTTGCCATTTTGAACCGCATCAATAAGCCGCTTGTTTGCCAGGCCGTGGGCCTGGGGGCAGGGTTTATGAAACATCTGGGCCGACATGGCAGTGCCCGTGAAATTCTGCAATTTTTAGAACAAAATGATTTCATATTTTTGTTTAAGCTGATCATCGGTGCGGCAGCTGCCATTTTCGGGCTTTCCGCTTTGATGACATATCTTCTGGTGCAGCATTTTTCTGTGACCTATGCATTTTTTTTCGGATTGATCCTGGTGTCCATTTTGATTCCGGTAAAGATGCTCAAAAACCTGCGGGTATTTCTGATTTTTTTTGTATTTTTGGGGACTGCTGTGACAATGGCGGTGTACATGCAGGTCAATCCCTATGACAAGGTGAAACAAAAATCTGATTATTACCAGATCCAGTATGAACAAAAGAAAATGGATAAACCCCTGGATGGAGAAAGAAATCCACTGCTTTTTTCCGGCAGGTATACGGTGAAAGAATATCTGTATGCAGCCCTGTGCGGTGCAATATCCATTTCCGCCATGGTGCTCCCCGGTATCAGCGGCTCGCTGGTGCTGATTCTCATGGGGGCATATTTTGATGTGCTTTCCGCGATTTCAGCGGTGAAATTTTTCCACCCGGACACCATGGTATTTCTGGGAAGTTTTACACTGGGGATTGTGTTTGGCGGCCTGTTGTTCGCACGGCTGGTGAATTATGTTCTCACACGGTATTACGATGCCACCATGGCATTTCTTCTGGGGCTGATGGCCGGATCCCTGTGGGCACTGTGGCCGTTTAAGCAGGTGATTGTTGTGGAGCGGCAGTATGTGAAACTGGACGGTGCTGTCACCATTGTCGAAAATGTCCCGGTGTATACCAATGTCAATATCCTGCCTTCCGCAGATGGCCAGCTTCTGTGGGCCATCGGTCTGTTTTTTGCCGGCTGCGGCATCATGTACTGGTTCTGCCGCACCCAGGCGCGGGTTTCACAATAACGGCCATGCCCTGAGGGGCGCAAAAAAAAACTGTTAGCCTTTAGCGGTTAGCTGTTAGCGGGGTACTGATGGCTGACGGCTTTCATATAAAAACGGCCATGCCTTGAGGGGTGCAACAAAAAATGAAAGCGCTTAGCCGGTAGTGACCAGCAGAAAAAAATGTAATTGTTGCGGGAAGTTCATAACCACGTACTGAAGCCAACAGCTACCCGCTAAAAGCAAACCACTTCCATATAGGCAAAGATCGGGCAGCTGTTTTTCAGCAAAGGGCTCAGCAGATCTCAGGGGTGAATGCCACCACCTCATCAATGCAGGGGGCATCGGCAAAAAGCATCACAAGCCGGTCAACACCCAGGGCGATCCCGGCAGCCGGGGGCATGGCATCCAGCTCTGAAAGAAAGGTCTCCGGCAGGGGCAGCTTATCTTGTCCCTGATCGGCCCGGATCCGGTTTTCAGCATCAAACCGCCGGCGCTGCACCCTTGCATCTGTTAATTCCGTGAACCCGTTGGCCAGTTCAATGCCGGCCATATAAAACTCGCACCGCTCAGCCAGGTCCGGGTTCCGAAAGCACGGGGCTGCCAGGCTGGCCAGGGAGACCGGATAATCCATGAGAAAAACCGGCTGCTCTTTGCCCAGGCAGGGTTCCACCGCAAACCCCATGACCTCATGGAAGCTGCCATCAGCCAGGGCCTGGTCACAGGATTTGGGGGCATGCCGTTTAAATGCCTGGTGCACGGTCATGCGGTCAAAAGGGGCGGCAATATCCAGGGTAAGCCCCTGGTAGGAGATGGACGAACCACATCCCAGGCCGTCAGCGATATGCCGCACCAGTGCCTGGCACTGTTCCATGAGATCCAGGTAGGTCTCTCCAGCCCCATACCATTCCAGCAGGGTCAGCTCAGGCAGGTGCAGGTGCCCCCTTTCATTTTTCCGGAAACATTTGCAGATTTGAAATATTTTTGGATATCCCCTGGCCAGCAGCCGTTTCATGTAGAGTTCCGGGGATGCCATGAGAAATTGGCCGTCTGCGGTCATCGGATCAATGTGGGCTTCCGGAATAATGGCAGGGCTTTTCACGGGAGTTTCCACTTCCAGGTAACCGTACCGGCCAAAAAAATCCCGCATGCACTGTATCACGCGGGATCTGGTTTCAAGGTGAATGCCAATGCGGTTTGGGTTCATTGCCTGGAAAGTCTATTTGGTATGATAGGAATCTTTGGGCCGGTCCATCAGATAAATATGGTCATAGGTCCCTGCAGGGGCGGATTCAAAAAAATCATACCCTTTTTCAATACAGGCTTTACAGGCATTGATGGGGATATGCACCCCCAGAATGTGAAGGCCCGGCATGGCCCTGGAATCAATTTCAAAGCTGCCGCCGCAGTCTCTGCAGATTCTGACCCGTTCTTTCTGGCGTTCAAAAATATTGTCTGTGTCATAATAGATTTCCCGGTGCCGCACCTGCAGTTCTCCGGGGGTGCCGGCAGCATCGCGCAGCTGAAGCCGCTGGGCCCAGAAACTGTTGATCTGGTCAACGGTTTTCTTGATCTTGTCGGTAATGCTCACAGACTGTTTGAGTTTTTCCGGGTTGTAATCAGGTTCCACCACCCCTGTGTAATCAATGCCGGCCATGGCCAGAATAATACCCAGGTTGACATAGGGCAGGGCCCCTTCTATGGCATATCCGCCTTCCAGCACCGCAATGTCGGGTTTTAACAGGGTGGTGAGCTGGGCATACCCCTGGGCGCAGAAATTCATATTGGTCAAGGGGTCGGTGTAATGGTTGTCCTGGCCGGCCGAGTTGACCACCAGATCCGGTTTGAACGCTTCCAGAACAGGGAGTACACAATTGTTGATCACATACAGATACCCTTCGGTGGATGTTCCGGGCGGCAGGGGAATGTTCAGGTTGCTGCCCTTGGCGTTGGGTCCCCCCAGCTCCCCGGGGAATCCGGTTCCCGGAAACATGGTCCGGCCGTCCTGGTGCATGGAGATGAACAGCACGTCCGGGTCATGCCAGAAGATATTGTCGGTGCCGTCCCCGTGGTGGCAGTCGGTGTCAATGATGGCAATGCGTTTGACATTGTACCGCGTCCGGATATATTCCACCATGATCGCTTCAATATTGATATGGCAGAATCCCCGTCCTCCGTGGGATACCCGCATGGAGTGGTGTCCAGGGGGCCGTACCAGGGCAAACCCGTTCTGGACCTCTTTGCCCATGACTGCATCGGCAATGACCTTGGCCCCGCCGGCGCTGATGAGATGGGATTCCGTGGTGATGGTCTGTTCATCCGGCACACAGAACTGGGCCCGCTGGATATCTTTGGGGGTGGCCAGGGCAGGTTTGTATTCAATAATTCCCGGAATATCAAAAATGCCCTCTTCCGTAACCTGGTCCTGGGTGTACAAAAGCCGCTCTTCCCGTTCCGGATGGGTAGGGTCAATGGCCCAGTCAAAGGCGGGAAAAAATACCAGTCCTGTTTTATGCATTGCTTTCAGCATGATTTCCTCTTTGGTGTAACATCTTGTCAAAGCCCTTGATCAGGCCCGGTTTGAGTTGCATCTTGGTGCGAAATATTTTTCCCCTGGGTGAAAAATTTCTCACGATATTAAATTTCTGGTACTCCACCACCTCCACTTCATCCATGTTTTCAGGGTCTGCACCAGAGTTGATGGCTTTTTCCCGCAGCAGGTTAAATGCGGTTTCCATGAGGTCGTCTTCTGAAAAGGTTTTTGAGATGGGTTCAGCAAAATCTTCTTCATGGGCGGTGACTATGCCCTGTTCTGTATCCGCATTCAAGGAAACCTCACAGGTGGTCCTGGCCAGGGCTGCCCCGATGGCATTGGCAACGGCGGACTCCGGAACCGCAAGTGTGTCTATCTGGTAGAGATCTTCGATTTTTTTTGCAAAATATGGGGCCGGCCCCCCAAGCAGAAGTATCTTCTGGGGGCTGAGTTTGTATCCCTCCAGAAAATCATGCACCGTATACACCGGCTGTGAATTTATCTGATCTATCATTTCAAAGGTTTTTTTCAAAATAATGGTGCAGCATGTCTTGAATACTTTTTCAGCTGCCGCTTCATCGGAAAGCCCCAGTCCCTGTGCAATGGTATGGATGCCGGCAAGCGCTTTTTCCCGGTCTCCGGAATCCATGAGCCCCAGTACAACAAGGGCATCCGTGGGCGTGGGCAAAGGACCCCCAAATGCCATGGCCGGCCCCTGGCGGTCCGGGCCGATGGACAGCACATTGTCGCAGACCCGCAGGGCGCTGTCGCCGCCGATGCCCTTGGAGTCTGTACGCAAAGACCGGATCAGGCTTTTGTAGCGGCCCCTCTGAATACCCACAGGTTCCAGCAGCGGGGCCTTGTCCACCAGAAAAGCGATATCCGTGGTGGTGCCGCCGATATCCAGCACAATGGCATCCTGTCCCCCGGGGGCGTAGGGAATGGCACCCATGATACTGGCTGCAGGACCTGATAAAACGGTCTGACCGGGAAAATGCATGGATGCTTCCAGGCTCATGGTACCGCCGTCCGCTTTCAGGATCTGAATGGGAACGGTCAGTCCTTTTTCAGCCAGGCTTTTTTTCACGGCTTCAAAAAAGGATTTATGCAGCGCAAATACAGCTGCATTCAAATGGGTGGTGGCGATCCGCCGGGGAAAGTTCAGGTTACCGGATACGTGGTGGCCCAGAAATATCTGCTTGAAATATTTGTTAAGGATCCGTTTGATGAGGATTTCATGGGAGGGATTTCTTACGCAGAATTTGCTGACCACGCCCACATATTCCACACCGGCATCTTTGAGTTTTTCGGCAATATTCTGGATCTGCATCTCATTGACCGGGGCTTTTTCCCGTCCCCTGTGGTTGATGGAGCCGGCAACCGCATAATAATGGTCGCCTGTGCGAAAAAATTCCGGATCTATGCCCGGGCCGGCTGAGACAATCATGCCCACCGGTTCCATGGTCTGCTGGACAATGGCATTGGTGGTCAGGGTAGTGGAAATGACCACCCGTCGGATCTGACCGGGATCAATGGATGCAAGTAGCTGGGTAAATCCTGAAAGTACTGTGTTAAATAGATCAGCAGGGTCTGTGGGAACTTTGATGCTTTTTTCAATACCGTTTTTGCTGAGGATAACCGCATCCGTATGCGTGCCGCCAACATCTAGTCCTATAATCATGGCGTATTCCTGTTTCTAAATGATTGTGTTCAGCCATATGCGTATCTTTATATTACAGCGAAGCTTGTCAGAAAACGCAAGGGTTGTCAATGAAGTTTTTGCGAAGGAAATACCTGCTTGGGAACAGGTGGATCAGGTCTTTGAAAGGTGTTGCTGTGCAAAGGCGACAAATTTTTTGCAGATGGGCGACTGGGTGCGTTTTTGTGCCCAGGTCAGATAAAAAAAGCGGTTCAGATCCAGCCCTTTTACCGCCAGGGCAGACAGCCTGCCTTTTGCCAGATCATCAGCCACTGCTGTGGTGGAGAGTATGGAAACCCCCAAATGGTTGAGGATGCCCTGGATGACGGAAACAGAAGATCCCATGGTAATAGCGGGGTGTAATTGTTCCGGGTCATATCCGGCATCTGCCATGCTGCTGCATATGGACTGCCAGGTACCTGAACCGGGTTCCCGTGCAATAAAGGGTTCATTTGTTAATGCCTGCCAGTCGATGGCAGTCAGGTGTGCCCATTTGTGACCGTCAGGCACAATGAGCTTCATTTCATCTGCCAGAAGGACTTTCTGGGAAATGTCTGCATCAGTTGTCCTGGCGCCCACCACGCCCAGTTCCACCCGGCCGTATTTGACATCTTCAATTATCTGGCGGGTGTCTCCGGCATATAAAGATACAGATACATCTGGATAGGCCCTGGCAAAAGGCCCCATGAGCCTGGGAAGAATATAGCCGGCTGGTATGGTGCTGCCGCCGATGGCAAGGCTGCCTCTGGTGCATCCGATAAAATCCAGCATGGCGGATTCGGTCCTGTCTTTCAGGGCCAGCATTTTTTTTGCATATTCAAATAAAATCCACCCGGCCTGTGTGGGCTCGGTTCTTTTGCCCAGCCGGTCCAGAAGCCGGCACTGGAAATGCTGTTCCAGTTCTTTTATGTGGGTGGATACTGTGGGCTGGGACAAATTGATGGTATGGGAGGCTTTTGAAAAGCTCTTTTCTTCCACCACAGTGACAAAAATCTGGAGCTGCCAGAGATCCATGGTCACCGGCTGCCTTTTTTTGCCGGGTTCTGCTGCAGGTTGTATGCAAGCAGTGGAAATTTTTCCATGAGTTTCCGTTGTACCGGTTTGGGCACCATGTCCGAGATATCTCCGCCAAACTGGGCAGCTTCCTTGATAATGGAAGAGGAGGTAAATATCCATCTGAGACCGGTCATGAGAAATACTGACTGCACATCCTTGTGCAGTTTTCTGTTCATCAGCGCCATCTGGAACTCACTTTCAAAATCAGATATGGCCCGCATTCCCCGGATGATGGCAACAGCATGTTTCATGCGGGCATAGTCCACCAGAAGCCCGTCAAAGGTATCCACTTTCAGGGCGCTGTTGCCGTTGAAACTCTGCCGGATCATTTCCAGCCTTTCTTCGGTGGAGAACAGCGCTTTTTTGGAAGGGTTCCTGAGGATTGCCACAACAACTTCATCAAAAATTTCCAGGGCCCGCTGGATCACATCCATATGGCCGTTGGTTAAGGGATCAAATGATCCAGGGTAGATGGCGGTTCTTTTTTTTTGGGGCATTGTCATCCTCATGCAGGGTCCTGGGTTCTGGTTAAAAACGAAACAGTTGTACCTGAGTATTTTTTTTGCCGGAAAATGTCAAGCCCGTTCAGGTGATCAGGCAGGGTTTCTTTTGCAGCATGTTCTGCCACAACGATGCCGTCATCGGATAAAAAAGAGGAAATCTGATGGTTTTCAAGCAATGTTCTCACATGATTTTTGTGGTAGGGCGGGTCCATGAAAACCAGATCAAAACTGCAGGTTGTTACAGACAAGGGAAGCGGCTGGCTGAAAATATCCAGCCCGAGCACACGGGATTGTAAAGGAAATCTGCAATGGTCGATATTCTGTTGAATAATGCGGCAGGATGCGGCAGATTTGTCAACAAATACAGCACAGGCTGCTCCCCGGCTCAAGGCCTCAAGGCCAAGGGCACCGGTGCCGGCAAACAGATCCAGCACCAGCGCCTTTTTTACCCGTGGTCCCAGGATATTAAATACAGATTCTTTGATCCGGTCAGAAGTCGGCCGGATGTCCAGCCCTTTTGGAGAAAAAAGTTTTCTGCCCCTGCATGTGCCGCTGATGATGCGCATAAAAAAAATCTGTTCAGGTCAGCTGCTTTTTGATGAACCGGGTGCTGGTGCCCAGGTCTTTTGCCACGGCCGGAATATCGCCCCCGGCCTTTTCCACTTTGCTTTTGACATATTCTTTTTCAAAAGCAGCCCGGGCTTTGTCCAGGTTGTTAATGGCAAACAGGTGTCTGCGTTCCGTTGCCGGCACAGTTTCACACCCCGGATTATAGGGGCGGGGCAGGTCACTGGCCTCGATCTGTTTACCCTGGACCATTATGGACAGCCGCTCCACCAGATTTTTGAGTTCTCTCACGTTTCCCGGCCAGGGATAATCGGCCAGCAGGTCCAGGGCCTGGGGTGAAATGGTTTTTTTGGGGTCTGAAGACTGCCGGGCCAGTTTTTCCAAAAAGGTGTCCACCAGCAGCGGGATATCTTCTTTTCTTTCCCGCAGGGCAGGAACATGGATGGGTATGACATTCAAGCGGAAAAAAAGATCCTGACGGAAATTGCTATTTTCTATCTCTATGGCAAGATCCTTGTTGGTGGATGCGATGATCCGTACATCCATATGGATGGTTCTGCTGCTGCCGATACGTTGAAAGGTCTTGGATTCCAGTGCCCGCAGAATTTTTGCCTGGGAATGGATGTTCATGTCAGCGATCTCATCCAGAAACAGGGTGCCGCCGGCGGCCAGTTCAAATTTTCCCATATTTTTGGACAGGGCGCTGTCAAAGGCGCCTTTTTCATGGCCGAACAGTTCGCTGTCAATGGTTTCTTCGGGAATGGCTGCGCAGTTGATAATGATAAACGGTTCTTCAGGCCGCAAGCTGAACTGGTGAATGGTCCTGGCAACCATTTCCTTGCCGGTGCCGTTTTCTCCTGTGATCAGGATAGCGGCATCAGAAGGCGACGCTGACACGACCTCCTGATATAGTTTTTGTACTGCCGGACTGGTGCCGGTAATGGAGTTTTTTTCAATGGTTTTTTTGCGCAGATAAATATTTTCTTCTTCCAGCTTTCTGAAATTCAGGGCATTGTTGATGGTGACCATGACCTTGTCAATGGACAACGGTTTTTCCAGAAAATCATATGCCCCGGACTTGGTGGCATCCACTGCCGATTCAATGGAGCCGTGGCCGGTGATCATCACCACCGGAATGTTGGGGAAGCCTTTTTTGATTTCCTTTAAGGTTTCTATCCCGTCCATTCCCGGCATCCAGATATCCAGCAGAACAATATCCGGGGAATCGGCTTCAATTTTTTTTAATGCCTCATACCCGTTAAAGGCGTGCATCACTTCAAATCCATCATCGGACAGTATGCCTTCAAGGGATTCTATGATGGTGGTTTCATCATCAACAATTAAAACTGCCGGATACATAAAATAGTTTCCTTTCTTTGTTTACCGAAGCAACAGGGCTGTTTCCGGGCCATGCCTGCCTAATCAGCCGGAAGTTCAATAATAAATTTTGCGCCCATCGGCCTGTTGTCCTGAACCCGTATGACCCCGTTGTGGTCTGCAATAATGGAATTCACAATGGCAAGCCCCAGACCCATCCCGGTTTTTTTGGTGGAAAAATAGGGTTCAAACAGTTTGGTTTTTTCCTTGTCTGAGATACCTTTTCCATTATCAGCAATTTCAATTCTCACAATTTTCAAAATGGCATCAAAAGAAACATCAATCGCAATGGTGCCGTTTTTATTGACCGCAGAGACTGCATTGTCGATAAGATTGATAAACGCCTGTTTCATGTGCTGGTGATCCAGCCTGAGGGTGGGCAGATTTTTTTCAAATCTGGAGGTGATCTCAACGTTTTCCAGTCCTTCTCTGTAGAGGGCAATGGTTTCCAGAATGATATTTTCAATTCTTGCCTGGGTAAAATTCACATCCGGAAATTTGGCAAAGGTGGAAAACTGGTTGACCAGATTCCGGATCAGGTCCACATGCTCCACTATGGTATCGGCACAACTGGTAAAGATCTGGTCATTGATCTCTTTGCCGTATTTGCGTTTGAGGCGCTGGGCGGATAATTTTATGGGGGTAAGCGGATTTTTGACCTCATGGGCGATGCGGCGGGCCACCTCCCGCCATGCTGCCATGCGCTGGGCTTTTTCCAGCTCGGTGACATCGTCGAACACCAGCACTGCCCCGATGTTGCTGCCTGCATGGTCTTTGAGTGTGCTGCAATGGAGGGAAAAGTGCTTGGGGGTGCCGGAAATTGTTGCAGATATGGGCATCTGGATATAATCCTGGCCGGCAGCAGCCTGTTCATGGAGCCTGGCAGCCATTTGCAGGTATTCTCCAGTGAGAATCTGCCTGAAGTTGGACCCGATGATATCCTGGTTTTTGATGGCCAGCATGGATTCTGCTGATTTGTTGATGGTGGTGATAACCCCGGTGTCGTTTATGGAAATCACGCCTGCAGAAATGTTTTGCAGGACAATTTCAATATACTGGCGGCTTTTTTCCAGTTCCGTGTTCTGCTGCTTGAGCATTTCCCGGGACAGGGCAATCTGTTCTCTGCCCGCAGCCAGCTGTGTGGTCATGGAATTAAACGATTTGATCAGTGTGCCGATTTCATCATCTGTTTCAAAATCGATCTGGTAGTTGAGGTCACCAGTTGCAATCCGCTGGGTACCTTCGGCAAATTTCATTATGGGAACCGTGATGGATTTGGCCAGCTGAAATCCAAACCAGATGGCGCAGAATACCACCAGCAGCGCCACAATGGACAGGGCAATGTAATAGGAGATCTGGGCCGGCTTCTTGGTCAGCTTGAGCTGATGGTATTCTTCCATACCATCTAAAATAGCGGTGAGATTTTCAGATAAGTCCTTGGAAATAAGTGTGGTTACAACAATATATCCCAATACCTTTTCCGGTGAAGAACCAAAGGGAATGGCGGACACGGTACGTAAAAATTCCCCCTGGTCGATGGGCTGATAAATGGTGGTATTGGTCCTGCCTTCAGAAATTTTGTTCAGGTCCGAAGTGGTCAAAAGGCCAAAATACAAAGGCTCCAGCTCATTGGCAAGGGACAGGCTGACCCGTTTGGCATCCGGGGTGTAGACCTCTACAGCATGCCGGTTGAAGGCCCGCTGGATCACCTGGGTGTACCGGGTCAACTCATTTTGGTTTTCTTTTTGCAGCAGTTTTCTGGAATCTATCTGAAAGGCGGCCCGTTTGGCAAAAAACAGGTCTTTTTCTTCAATATAGGAATATAGTTTTTGTCCCACCGTAAGAGAACTTTCCAGTGTCTGTTCCACTGGTGCATTGAACCAGAATGCAATGGAGGTGGAAATAAACTGGATGGAGAAAAAGAACAATACCGTGGTTGGAACCAGGGCGAGAATCACAAACGATGTGATCAAACGGGTTTTCAGCTTTGAGCCAAAGACATTTTTTTTTTTTTCGTAGTAGAGTTTGGCCAGGTTCCGGAACACCAGCAAGAGCAGCGTCAAAAGCAACAGCAGGTTGATATTGATGAGAATAAACATCAATACCGTACTGGAAAGGGGGAAATCAGTGCCAAATGGGGTTATTCTGGTTTCTACCAGGGTAAGAAGGGCCACAGCCCCCAGAACAAGGAGGATGAAAATCCCTTCTTTTTTCCGTCTGGACCGTTTTTGCTTAAGATTTTCTATGGCATCTGTCATGGGGCAGCCAAAGATGGTAATACCAGTGGTTAATAGGTGAAATTAATCAGGTACCAGTCTGTTTCAACATCCCAGAAAGATACGAAAAAGAAAACATAATGCAGAGAAAAGGGAAGGGTGACCCGGGAAAGTTCCGCCTTGATCCTGATCTGGTATTTTTCGGCCTTGACAAGATCTTCCAAGGGGATCACCTTCAGGTTGTCAATTTCCGTCATCCAGGCTTTGGCTTTTTCAAAAGACTGGGTGACAGAAGGGTTTTCATCTTTCCATGGCCGAAAAACAGTATATTCCTGTTTCAGTGAATTATATTTAATGGTGGATGTGAATGCAATGTCGGCAATTTTTTTGTCCCGCCAGGAGTCACTGGTTTTGTAAAGGGATACATAAAAAGAAAAAGTTCTGGGTATGCCGTTTTGGACCGCCTGGGTGATTTTTTCATCAAATGCATTTGTGACTTCAAAATAGGTGAGCAGGTCATCCCGGGTGTTGGCCAGCTTGATATTGGTTAAAAGCGGCGCGGTGTCCGCACGGATAACGGGCGGCACAAAAAGCTGCAGCAGAACCGTAAAAATCAGAAGCAGGCAGCCATGTTGTAAACGCAGTGTCATGTTTTTCGTCATGTTCTTATATCCAGTTCCATGGTTGCAGGTCCGGTTTCCCAGGCATCCTTTCTGTTCAGCAGTTCCTGTATGAACATGTGGTTCAGGGTGTGTCCGGATTTGTGTGTGACAATATGCCCCTGAATGGGCATGCCCAGCAGTGAAAAATCCCCTAAACTGTCCAGCAGCTTATGTCGGACAAATTCATCCGGATAGCGCAACCCTTCCGGATTTAAAATTCTATCTTTATCAATCACAATAGCATTGTCAAGGCTTCCACCCTTTCCCAGACTGAATTTTTTCAATAATTCAAGGTCCTGGATAAATCCAAAGGTCCTGGCATGGCTGATCTCTTTTTCAAAATTATTTTTTGCCCGGTCAAAGGTGATGCGCTGCTTTCCTATAAAACACTGGTCAAAATCAATGGAACAGGTGATTTTAAAACCGGGGGCCGGCCGGACTTCCACAAATTTATCCTGGTCCTGCACCCGAATGGTTTTTTTTACAATAATAAAATGTCTGGGCAGGCGCTGGGGTACGATACCGGCTGCGCTAAACGTCCGGGTGAATTCTTTTGCACTGCCGTCCATGATGGGCATTTCATAGCCATCCATTTCCACCAGGGCATTGTCGATCCCAAGTCCGGCAAAACTTGCCATGAGGTGTTCAATGGTGGAGACAATAGCACCGTTTATCCCTAAAACTGTTGCCAGGCTGGTATCCACCACACGTTTGAAAAGGGCTGGTATCTCCTGGGTCCCGGGCAGATCCACCCGCCGGAATTTGATGCCGTGGTTTTCCATGGCCGGTTTCACCATGATATTGTTTTTTTTTCCGGAATGAACCCCGGTCCCGGACAGGGCAACAGTCTGCGCAAGGGTTTGCTGCCAGAAGGCTGTATCCATAAGCATTTTTCTTAAAAATTTAAAGGTCTGTGAAAATGTGTGGTATATATACCTGATTTTAATATACAAAGCAAAACAAAATGAGAATTTTCTTTGGTTCAGCGCTAAATTCTGGTAAACACAGATATCAGGATAATATGAAAGGTGACCTGTGCTCGCAAAAACAAGTTCCTGCTCCCTTAACGGGATTGACGCCTTTGTGGTGGATGTGGAAGCGGATATTTCCCTGGGCCTGCCGGTTTTCCAGATGGTGGGCCTGGCAGAAGCCTCTGTCAGGGAAAGCAAGGAACGGGTGCGGGCGGCAGTGAACAATTCCGGTTACAGCTTTCCCATGGACCGGGTGGTGGTCAATCTGGCACCGGCTGATGTACAGAAAGGCGGATCGGGATTGGATCTGCCCGTTGCTGTGGCCATTCTTGCAGCCTCCGGCCTGATTCCTGCTGATGCAACAAGACCCTATCTGCTTTCTGGTGAATTGTCTCTGGATGGCCGTATAAAGCCTGTGCGGGGGGTGCTGCCCCTGGCACTCACAGCCCGGGAGAAAGGGTTCAAAGGATTGCTGGTGCCAAAGGAAAATGCAGATGAAGCCGCCCTGGTGGAGGGGCTTGATGTGCTGCCGGTTTCCTCCCTGAGCCAGGTGGTGGACTTTTTTGCCGGACATGCAGCCATTGTTCCCTTTACCCGGGATGCAGAGGGTATGCAAAAAGCTTTTTTTTCGGGGGTGGAAAAAGATATTTCCGACGTACAGGGCCAGGCCCATGCCAAACGGGCCCTGGAAATTGCCGCAGCCGGCGGGCATCATCTTATGATGACCGGTCCTCCCGGATCTGGTAAGAGCATGCTGGCCAGGCGGCTGGCAACAATTCTCCCTGTTTTGTCCTTTGATGAAATTCTGGAAGTGGCCCGCATTTATTCTGTGGTGGGGGGACTGGAAACCTGGAAAAAAGCGTCTGCAAACCGGCCCTTCAGAGCCCCCCATCACACCATTTCAGATGCAGGGCTTGTGGGCGGCGGCGCCAGACCAATGCCCGGGGAGATCAGCCTGGCCCACCACGGGGTTTTGTTTATGGATGAACTGCCTGAATTCAGGAAAAACGTACTGGAAGTGCTGCGTCAGCCCCTTGAAGATGGACGGGTGACCATTGCACGGGCAGGCATAAAAGCTGTTTTTCCCTGCCAGTTCATGCTGGTGGCTGCCATGAACCCCTGTCCCTGCGGGTATTTTTCAGAGCCCGGCAATACCTGCACCTGCAGCCGGACCCAGGTCCAGGCCTACAGGGCGAAAATATCAGGTCCTCTGGTGGACCGGCTGGATATCCAGGTG
>JAZBPL010000152.1:0-2975 GCA_036351635.1 Desulfotignum sp. | reverse complement strand
TGCACCCGGTCCGGATCAAATGTCTGTTGACACAACGGCCCTGGCTCTAATGGTGCCAGTTCATCCGTATAGGGCCTGGTTTCTTTTTGATATAGAATGCCGATGGGAATTTTGTCTTCCCACTCCATGGTCTTGTCATAAGCCTTGTGCAGCTCATCGGCTTTATATGTTTCCTTGTCCAGGGTATACACCCGGTCGTTAAAAAAATCGTACGTGTTCACATTGTTAAAGGAAACACAGACCTGAAGAATATCTATCAGGCTGAATCCCGGATAGGCAACAGCTTCTGATATCAACTGGCCCAAGTGCTCTATTTCTCTACAATACCCCCGGGCTACAAATCCGGCTCCCTGGGACAATGCCAGTGCCAGGGGATTGGATGCATTATAGGCCACTCCCCGGGGCTGGGCTTTGGTGACAAATCCATGCCGGGATGTGGGGGATGCCTGTCCTTTGGTCAGCCCGTACACCATATTGTTGTGCACCAGCAGGGTAAGATTGATATTGCGCCGGAGCGCTGCCAGTAAATGGTTTCCCCCCTCACCATAGCAATCCCCGTCCCCCATATTGACCAGGATGGTAAGATCATGATCCGCCAGCTTTGCCCCGGCGGCCACGGGCAGGGCCCGCCCGTGAAGCCCATGGAAAAAATTGCACCGTAAAAAATGCGGGGTTTTGGCTGCCTGCCCGATTCCGGAAACTACCAATAGTTTTTCCGGCGGGATCTGCATGTCGGCCAGAGATTTTTTTATGGCATTTAAAATGCCGAAATTACCGCATCCCGGGCACCATTTGTTTTCATAATCATTGCTGTATTGGTCTGTATCACTCATTTTATTTCCTCCAGTGCGGATTTGGCATGGTCTGCTATCCAGTCCGGTGTAAACGGCCGGCCGTCGTATTTTCGTATGGATGCATCACAGGTGTAGCCGGTCTGCTGGCGGAGCAGCAGTCCCAGCTGGGAGGATGCATTCTGTTCCACCGTAATAAACTGGTTGCACCGGGACAATGCTTCTGCCGTTTTTTCCTCTGGAAACGGCCATAAATCAGAAAAAATCAGCGCACCAACATCAAAATTTTCACCCCGCAACATATCGACGGATTCTCTTATGGCACCGTCTGAAGACCCCCATCCCACAAGAAGAGAGGTACTGTCCCCATGATACCCTGATGGCCCCTCCATTTCCCGGGTCATGCCGTCTATTTTGGCCTGCCGCTTTTTCACCATGTTGTTTCGATCGGCAACGGTTTCACTCATATGGCCTGCTTCATCATGTTCGTTGGCTGTAGCACAGACCAGTGCCCGGCCTTTGCAGGGCAATGCCCTGGGTGATATCCCGGATTCCGTGATGGTAAACCTTTTATAGTCTGACGGTGAGGACATGTCCCCATCCGTTGTCACAAACCGTTCTGTTTCTTTGGGCACCGCGATTTCATCTGTTGTGGTCCACAGGCAGTCATTGAAATACTGGTCCGTGAGAATAATTGCCGGCACCTGGTATTTCTCAGACAGAAAAAATGCCCGTATCATGGTATCGTATGCCTGGCTGGGGGAACCCGGGGCAAACACGAATCTGGGAAATTCATCCTGAGATGCATGGATAACAAAAAGCAGGTCCCCTTGACCGGTTCTGGTGGGCAGACCGGTAGCCGGTCCGGGCCGCTGGGAATTGATAATTACAATAGGGGTTTCGGTAATTCCTGCAAGTCCGAGGCCTTCTGCCATGAGGGAAAATCCTCCCCCTGATGTGGCGGTTACGGCCCGGACCCCGGCAAAAGAGGCACCGATGATCATATTCACCGCACTGATTTCGTCTTCGGCCTGCTCCACATGTATGGGCAGCTCCTCCATGAATTCAGCCAGGTGGATCATGATGCCGGTTGCCGGTGACATGGGATAAAAGGCAGCCAGCCGGCAGTCTGCTGCCAGGGCACCCCAGGCAAGGACTTGTGATCCGGACACCAGTCTGCCTCTGGCAGAACCATTCGATGGCCAGTCGAATGTCTTGTCAAAATCGGTTTTTTTTACGGCATCAAATCCGCTGCGGCCGGCGGCAATATTGTTTTCCAGTATTTTTTCTTTTCCTGTAAATTTTTTTGCAAGAACCTGTTCCAGTTCTGAAAAAGGGGCCCCCAGAAGCCCCAGACATGCCCCTGCAGCCACTGTATTGGTCATGATCTTTCCCCCTGCATCTTTTGCCATTCGGGAAAAAGCAACCGGCAATAGATTTTTCTGGCGGGCTTGTTCAGAGGATTTTTCCAGGGAACCCTCTTTTTCATCATTATTTTCAGCATCCAGCAAAATACGCCCGTTTTCTGCCATCTCTGTTTCATGCAGATCACAGGTTTCCATATTAAGGGCGATTAATAAATCAATGTTGTGACGGGGTGCTGATATTGGCTGGTCGCTGATACGGATCTGCATGAAACTATGTCCGCCCCGGATACGGGATTCAAAATCATTTATGGCCATAAGATACAGACCGGCATTGTGACAGACCCGGGCGATAATTTCCCCCACGGTTTGTATTCCCTGGCCGGCCTCCCCGCCGATAGTGACGGTAACATCAATACGCATAGAAAGTCTCCCTTTTTATGGATGAAATCGGGTGGTATGTGACTGAGCCCCGATCATGGAACAGTTTTTTGCTCAGACCAGTTTTTCCAGTGCCGCATGAATAAACCCCGGCAGGTCATCGGGATTTCTGCTGGTCACAAGATTGCCGTCCGTGACCACAGCCTCATCAACAAACATTGCGCCTGCATTTTTGATGTCCTGGATAATGGAGGTAAAGCCGGTGAGGGTCCTGCCCTTGATCACATTTGCGGAAATCAACAACTGCGGACCGTGGCAGATAGAAAAAACCGGTTTGTCTTTTTCCATGAAATCCCGGGCAAACGCCACAGCACCGGGGTGGGCACGCAGCTGGTCCGGCGAATAACCGCCCGGGATGAGAAGGGCATCAAAATGGTCT
>JAZBPL010000151.1:0-3182 GCA_036351635.1 Desulfotignum sp. | reverse complement strand
TGGATCACCAGGTTCAAATCCGCGATCCTGGCACTCAGGTCCATGTGCAGGAGGCCCCGCCGGCCCCCGATCACGCCCATGGCATTTTTCAGTCCCAGGGTCAGGCCCGAAGAACTGTGGTGCTTGGCCACCGGCACATTGATATAGCAGTCCGCTGTCAATGCATCTTTGTAAAAAGACCATTCCGTAAGAGAACGGCCGTTTTTGATCTGCACCGGCACAAATTTTCGGTCATCGATATATTCGCAGGCAACCCGGCGGTCATCCATGGCATCCAGGGCCGGCTTGATCCCGCTGTTCTGATAGCAGCGCCGCTCTTCATTGCAGGTCCGGTCAAACACCAGCACTTTTGCAGCCCCGGCTTCCAGGGCCAGGCCGGCAAGGGCGGTCACAACCTGTGGATGGGTATTGGCCCCCTGGTCCACATTCCTGTCCCAGCCGATATTGGGTTTGACCACCACGGTGTCGCCCTTGTTCACAAACCTGGCCATGCCGCCCATGGCATCCACAAGCGTTTGGACCATGGCCGGTATATCCTTTCCCTTTGCCGCAAAAATATCCGGGGCAGCATCTGTTTTCGCACCCAGGGCTTTCGGGCTTATATCAAATACCGGCGGCACCATCAGCATGCCTGCCGACCACAGGGTTACCTGTTTCAAGAATTTTCGTCTGTTCATTTTTATCTCCTTTGACAAGGGTTCTACCCTGAATTCTATGGAACCAGGGCATTTTGTCAAGTACCGGCGATGTAAAAATAAACCCTTTGACGAACATCTGTTATTCCTTTATAGTGGTATTATTCTTTCGCATCGCATACTGACCACACTGCTGGACCGTGGCGTGGAACCCTCGGCACAGGATGCCCCCGGTATTGTATCACAGCTGCTGTAACTCTGTTTTTCCGGTTCTCCTGATCTGGACGATATCTTAAATAATGATGTACACTGCACCCCCGGGTGCAGCAGAAAGACCCTTAACCAAGGAGGCTGATATGGAAAAACATGTGATGTATTATGACACCATCACCAAACTCACCACCGCCATTTCCCAATGCCGGGATCCGGAAGAGGTCGCACTGGTTACGGCGGAAAGTGTTAAAACCGCATTCAACGCCAAAGGATGTTCAGTGTTTCTGGTGGACAGAGAAACCCGGGAACTGGGACTTGTGGCATCATCAGGGCTGAGCCGGGAGTATTTGAACAAGGGACCGGTCCATTTTATGCAGACCATAAAAGAGGCCAAAGATGCAATCCCCATTGCCATCTATGATGTCATGGATGATCCCCGCATCGAGTATCCAAAAATGGCAAAAAAAGAAGGGATCGCCTCTCTTTTAGGGGTTCCCATCATCAGCCACAACAAAATTCTGGGGGCTTTGCGGGTCTATACGGCAGAGCCCTGGGAATTTTCCCACAGTGATATTACCCTGGCCCAGGCAGTGGCCCTGATCTGCGGCATGGCCATGGACATGTGCCGCATGTACAAAGGGTATAAAACCAGCATAGAGATTTTAAAGAACATGCGGGATGGAGACAGTTACCGGTCCCACAAGTGGACACCCTATGAAGGGGTTCCTGCCAGTGTGGACCAGTCCATCTGCGATTATTAACTTTCCAGGCCCGGTCACAGGGCATTCTGAGCGGGCGGCTATCAAGCAGCTGAGCAGTATGTGGTTACATGCCATGGCCCTGGCGGGAGTATGGCGTGCACTTGCCAATCCGGTATGGATGGTGTATACATTTGTTTCATGGCAGACAATGTAAAAACACCATCCATTAAACCACAACTTTTACGTACACTGTGTATCCGGCCCTTTCAAAAACTGGTGCAGCTGGTTTATAAAACACCGGAACATGATCACACAGCTGCCGCCCACACTGCCGCCCTTGCCCGACGCACCGCCCAGCTGAAACAGCTTAACGAGCACCTGGTCTATTGCGAAGAGATCCAGCGCAAAACCATTGCTTCGGATCTCCATGACTCCATTGCCCAGACCCTGGGCATGGGCATCTCCAGAATAAAAAATATCACCGAATCCGGCACCACTCCCGGAAAGGAGGATCTTCATGATATCCAATCGGTTCTGGAACAGGCGCTGCGGGAAGTCAGGTCCCTGATATACCGGCTGTCACCCCCCATCCTGGATGATTTTGACATTGATATTGCCATAGGGTTTCTGGTGGAGGAAACCAATGCCCGGGAAAAAACCGAATTTGTCTATACCAACCATGTAAAAGATCCTGTCCCATTGAATCACGCCCTTAAAGTCACCCTCTACCGAACCGCAAATGAGCTGTTGACCAATATACGCAAACATGCCGGCACCCTGAAAGCAAACATCCAATTATCTGTGACCGACAAGGACATCATCCTCCAGGTGGCGGACCAGGGCTGCGGCATGGATATAGAAAAGGTAAAAAACATGCAGGACTGCGGTTTCGGACTGTACAGCCTGTCGGAACGTATACAGAATTTCGGTGGCACCCTGAAAATTGACTCCGCCCCGGAGCAGGGCGCACAGATCACCATCACAACACCGAGAATGACAAAAGAAAGTCCCCATGAAAAAACACACGCTCATCATTGTGGATGACCACAGAATTGTTCACCATGGCATTTCCCAGGCCCTGAACAAAGAAGAAAATTTTGTCGTTGTCGCTGAAGCTGACAGCGGGAAAGAGGCGGTATCCCTGGCCCGGAAACACAACCCGGACCTGGTACTCATCGATATCAGCATGCCCGGTCTCAACGGCATGGAAGCCACCCGGCAAATCCTGGCAGCAAATCCAAAAATCCGGGTGCTGGCGCTGTCCATGCACACGGAAAAAATCTATGTCAAGGGCATGCTGGATGCCGGTGCATCCGGCTATTTACTCAAATCCTGCTCCTACAATGAACTGGTCAAGGCCCTGCAGGCTGTTCTGGCAGGAAACATTTATCTGAGCCCGGAGATCACCCATCTGCTGGTAAAAAATTCCCCGGACAGACTCTCTCTGCTTTCCCTGCGTGAAAGAGAGGTTTTTACCCTCATCGCCGAAGGCCGCACCACAAGGGAGATAGCAGACAAACTGTGCCTGAGCAGCAAGACCATTGATGTCCACCGGAAAAACATCAAAAACAAGCTGGGCATCCATACCATTGCCGGCCTGACAAAATATGCCATTGCCAAGGGCCTGACCTCA
>JAZBPL010000150.1:0-16583 GCA_036351635.1 Desulfotignum sp. | reverse complement strand
CATGATACAACTGCATCAAATCCTGAATTTTTTAACCAGGGTCATGAGGGTTTGTGCCAGATCCGACAACTCTCTGGACCGGGTATCCACAGCAGTGGAGTTTTTGCTCATTTCCCGGGCAGCCGCAGTAACACCTGTGATGTCCTGGGCGATTTCTGCAGATACTGATGTACTCTGGGAAATATTGGTGTTGATTTTCTCAATGCCTTCAGAAACCTGAAGGATGTTTTCAGACATGTTCCGGGTGAATGTCGACTGCTCTTCCACTGCCCCGGCAATAACCTGCACGATCTCATTGACCCGGTTCACCACCTGGGACACCTCATCGATCTGGGTAACGGTCTTTTCTGTAGAATTTCTGATATTGACAACCTTTTCCTTGATATCATGGCTGGCAGTGGCGGTCTGGGATGCCAGTCCCTTTATCTCATTGGCCACAACGGCAAATCCCCTGCCGGCCTCGCCTGCCCTGGCGGCTTCAATGGTGGCGTTCAGGGCCAGCAGGTTGACCTGTCCGGAAATATCGGTGATGGTTTCCACCACCTGGCCGATCTCATCTGCTGCCGTACCCAGCTCTCCAATCTGGTTGGATGCATCCCTGGTTTTTTCCACCACCTGGTCTGTAATCTGCCGGGCCTGTGCAGTATTTTCAGAGACATGGGTAATGGTGCGGGTCATTTCTGCTGTGGCATCTGAAATGGAAGACATGCTGGCGGCAGACTGTTCCATGGCCGCAGCCACAGAGGTCATGGACACGTTCATCTCTTCACTGGCCGCGGATACGGAATCGGCCCGGTCTGATGTCTGTTCAGCACCGGATGCCATGGTCTTGGACAGTTCTTTGAGGGTGGTGGAGTTCTGATTCAATGTGTCTGCATTTTTTGCCACATCCTGGATCAGCACATGAATTTTATTGATAAAAGTATTGAACCACTGGGCCACCTGGCCCACTTCATCCTTGGAGGAGACCGCCAGCCGCGTGGTCAGATCCCCTTCTCCTTCGGCAATGTCCTTGAGTTTTTCCACGATGCGGATCAATGGATTCACCACACGGGCGGAAACGAACCATGCCACAGGTATCACCAGAACCACGCAGGCAAGGGCCACCATGCTGATCATGAAAATCATCTGCCGGGCATTGGCCTTGACGATTGCATCGGACTGCAGGACAGCCAGGCTGCCGATTCTGTTCATATTCTCATAAAAAGGCAGCAGGGACTGGTAGTACCGGGTGTTGTCCAGGGTGATCTCAGAAAAGTACGGCACCTGGCTCTGTATCTGCCATTCCGGATCAGCTGCCTGGGGAATCTCTTTGAGGTCTGGGTTTTGATACTGTTCCAGATGACCGGCTGCAAACCCATTTTCAGTAAAAAAGTTCACCTGCATGCCGGTAATCCGGCCCATCCGGTCCACAAACCCCTGTTCCAGCTGCATCACCGCCCGGACAAACCCGAACTGCCTGGGCACACTTTTTTCCAGTTCCCGGCTGTACACATTGGCATGGACCGGCACAAGGGTTTCAATGCTGATCCGGCCCCCGGCAATGGTGAAACCGGCAGTCACATCGGTCGGCACCGCCCCTGTATAGGCGGATGAAAGAGAGATCCCCTCCACAGCCGCGGCCTGAACCATCTTTATCTGGTCATAGGTGTCTTCGGGCCCAAAGGAGCGGAAATGAAAATCATCCTGGTGCACAAACCCCATGACATGTTTTTCGTCTGCTGTTTTTTCAAAAAAACAGACCAGGTCTTTTTCCATACTATACACCCGGACACTGAACAGTTTCTCAACGATGCCGGTATTGGTGATGGCCTTGCCGATGGTGGCAAAGGAATTGCCTGTCATGGCAAGATCACTGTCAGAAAATTCCATGAGAAATTTCACATCATCACCCAGCTTGTTGGCTGCAGCCATATGCTGAATGGATGATCCAAAAGCCTCACGGCGTTCGACAATCTGCTCCTGGATAACGGATACGGATTTATCCAGGGACATGCGCACACTGTCCTTGTTCTGCTGGATTACAAGCACAGAAACAACGGTGGTGATGGCCGCACTCACCGTCACCACGAGCAATAATGCGCCCAGCAGTATCTTGTACCTGAGTGTGATATGTTTCATCCCTGTATCCTTACATTAACAAAATATGGGCAGAATGCCGGTTATTTCACCGTCAGCACCGGACAATGGGCTTCCAGTATGATGTACTGGGCTGTGGACCCGAATACCAGTTTTTCCACCTTGGACCGCTTTTTGATTCCAATGATTATTTCGTCCACATCTTTTTCATAGGCAAACTGGACAATATCCTCACCAGGGGTCAACCCCCGGATCAAAATATGGGTTTCACTCTCAATCTTGTGTTTTTTGAACACTTCATTGCGGATCTCATTCAGCCTGTGCTCCAGTTCCTGGATTTCCCGTTCCTTTGTGTCCGGGTCACAGGTTCTGATCAGATATACATAGGCATTGGATTCCTTGGCCCTTTTCAGGGCTTTGTCCAGTACTTTTGACGTAGAGGTGTTTTTGTCATAGGCAACAAGTATTTTCATCACAGCCCCCTTTTTTTGGTTTGGTCATTACAATTCCCACCTTTTGTCCATCCAGCCTGTATTCCCGGAAACCAAGGTGTGCCGGTGTCTTGCAGGCGCAGATAAAAATTTTGGTACCTGCAGAAAATCAGGACCCGGGTCTGGCTGCTGCCGCCCCCGGGTCCTTGTTCAGATTATAATTTTTCAGTCAATACAGGGACCACATCAAAAATGTCTCCCACAATCCCGTAATCACACTTGGCAAAAATGGGCGCATCCTTGTCTTCATTGATGGCCACAATCACCTTGGAGGTTTTCATGCCGGCAAAGTGCTGGACAGCACCGGAAACCCCGCAGGCGATGTACAGTCTGGGGGATACTGTTTTACCGGTCTGGCCCACCTGCATGGAATGCGGGGCATATCCGGCATCCACCGCAGCCCGTGACGCACCCACTGCAGCCCCCATCTTGGCGGCACAGTCTTCCAGCATCTTATAGTTCTCCGCTGCCTTGATGGCACGGCCGCCGGTGATAATGACCGGGGCTTCCGTGAGATCTATCTTGCCGGCATCACCCTTTTTCACTTCCTTGATGGTCACCAGTCCGGGATCGGTCACATCGGCCGAGAACGCCTCAATTTCACCGGCACCTGCAGATGCCTTGGCCTCAATGGCATTGGGCCGCACCGTTGCCAGAAAAACCGGAGCATCCACTTTCAGGGTGGCAAAGGTTTTACCGGAAAAATGGGATTTTTTTGCTGTTTTGGCCGCAATATCCAGGGCAATACAGTCAGACACCATTGGCTGGTCCATGATGGCTGCAAGGCGGGCAAACAGGTCTTTTCCTGTGGTGGATGCGGTACCCAGAAGGGCTGTGAGGCCGTATTTTTCCACTGCCGCAGCCAGGGCATGGGCTGCAAGGTCAGGGCTGGCTGACACATCCTTGTCTGCAGCCGTCAGTTTCACAATTTTGGCTGCACCATATTCCGCCAGCTTGTCCTTGAGGCCTGCAGGATCTGCATCCATAACCAGTGCGATTATTTCCTGACCGGCTGCAGCAGTCATCACCCCCAGGGAGGTTTCCTTGACCGCACCGTTTTCAGTTTCAATTAATATGCCAGTACTGGCCATAACATCTATCTCCTTATTTTATAAAACCTTTTCATCTTGTTTCAGGATCCGGATAAGTTCGGTCACCTGTTCATCCACTGATCCTTCAATCATTTTTGCACCGGTTCTTTCAGGCACAGGCTCCAGTTTTTCCAGGGTCACACCCGGACCAGATGCATCAATGCCAAGATCTGCAAGGGTCATTTCGTCAATTTTCTTTTTCTTGGCCTTCATGATGTCCGGAAATTTGGGGTACCTGGGTTCATTCAACCCTTTTGTGGCCCCGATGACGCAGGGCAGGCCCATCTCAATGACCTGTTTGTCCCCGCCGCCCACTTCCAGTTCAGCCACCGCCTTTTTGCCGTCCACAGACAGGGTGCTCACCTCGTTCACCACAGGTATGCCGAGGGAATGGGCCAGACGGTACTGGGTCTGGAAGCTTTCGGTATCCACAGAGCCTTTTCCGGTGAATATCAGATCCGGCAGTCCGTCCTTTTCCATGGCCGCCTTTAATGCTTTGGCCGTAAGGGATGCATCCAGAAACTGGGTGTCTGTCGTTACCAGAATGGCCCGGTCCGCACCCATGGCCAGGGCAGACCGGATGGTGGCGGCGGCTTCCGGTTTTCCAACAGTAACAATAACCACTTCACCGCCGTTTTTTTCCTTCAGACTGACCGCTTCCTCCACCCCGTATTCATCATAGGGATTGACAACGAACTTGATTTCCGAATCCTTGAATCCGGCCTCTCCGTCAATCTTGATGGTCGCTGCCGTGTCCGGCACATGTTTTACACATACACAGATTTTCATATTTTAACCTCAAACTATCGATGTTAGCTTTTCATTTTTTCATTTTTGGGATCATACAGGGGCATGGCAACAACCTCGGCGCTGCGCTTGCGGCCCAGAATCTCCACTTCAAGCTGGGTGCCTGTTTTGGCAAACTCGGGCTTTACATATCCTAGTGCAATGCTTTTTTCAACCCGGTGGCCGTATCCACCGGAAGATGTCATGCCGATACGTTCCTCTCCGGCAAAAATCGGGTTGTACCCGAAGGGGTCGGAATCTGTGGCATCCACCACCATGCAGACCAGTTTCTGGGCGATTCCTTCTTTCTTCTGTTTTTCAATACCTTTTTTGCCAATGAACTCCTTGTCCATTTTCACGGTCCAGGCCACATTGGTTTCCAGCGGTGTGTGGTGGACATTCATTTCACTCTTCCATGCCAGGTAGCCTTTTTCCAGGCGCATGGAATCCATGGCATGCATCCCGATGAGCCGGATGTCAAAATCAGCACCCGCATTCATCAGATCATGGTACAGGGTGATCTGGTGCGCGATGGGATGAAATATCTCAAATCCCAGTTCCCCCACATAGTTCATCCGGTTGACCCGGCATTTGGTACGGCCCACGTAAATCTCCCGGGAGGTACCGAACTTGAAGGCTTCATTGGAAACATCGTCATAGGCCACTTTGGCCAGTACTTCTCTGGATTTGGGTCCCACCAGGACCAGACAGCCCATCTGATACGTGATATCTTCCATGCCAACGGATCCGTCGGTGGGCAGGTTTTCAAGCATCCAGTGCTGGTCATGTTTTTTACCCACAGATGCGGTGACGCAGAAAAACTCATTTTCATTGACACGGCTCACGGTCATGTCGGTCTTGAAATTGCCCTTGTGGTCCAGCATGGGGCTCAGGGCGATGCGGCCGTCTTTTTCCGGCACCTTCTGGCAGGTCATCTGGTTGAGCCAGGCTTTGGCGCCGGGTCCGGATATCTTTGTCTTGGCAAACCGGGTCAGATCGATGATGCCCACTTTTTCCATGACATGCCTGCATTCTGCGCCCACATGCTTGAAGGCATTGGACCGTCTCCAGGAGGGTTCTTCATATTCATCTTCACCCTTGGGCGGGAAATAGTTGGGGCATTCCCATCCGTAGTAGTCCCCGAAAACGGCATTGGCCTGCTTCTGGTATTCATAGATGGGAGAGGTGCGGTTAGGACGGGCTGCATCCCGGAACTCATTGGGATAGATGATGGAATACAGCCTGGGATAGGTGTCTGCAATCTTTTCCGTATTATACGCCCAGTTGGCATAGGAGCCGTAACGCCGGGAATCCATGGGCCACAGGTCGATCTCCGGTTCACCGTTCATCATCCACCCGGCCAGATAATGGCCGATACCGCCTGCCTGGGTGATCCCGAAGCTGTAGCCGCATGCATTGTAAAAGTTTTTCAGGGGCGCGGCCGGACCCACCAGGGGTTCAGCGTTGGGGGTATAGGTGATGGGACCGGCGGTGACATGTTTGAAACCGGTTTCTCCTAAGATGGGAAATCGCTCGATGCCCCCTTCGATACAGTCGGAGATATTGTCTAAATCCGGGTTGATCTCTTCCTGGGCATAATCCCAGGGCACACCATTCTTGTACCACTGCTGGCCGTTGGCTTCATACAGGCCCAGTATCAGGGAATCCATTTCCTGGCGCAGGTAAATGGATTTGTCCGGGTCACGCATCAGGGGCAGGTAGGTATCCCGGTCCGCAATTTCCTGGATCGATTCATACAGGATATGGGTGTGGGCAATGGAAATGGAGGGAATCTCCAGACCCACCATCCGGGCCACTTCCGGAGCCCACAGGCCGGCGGCGTTCACCACCTTTTCACAGGTGATGTCACCTTTGTCGGTTTCCACTACCCATTCGCCGCTGGATTTCTGATAGATACCGCTAACCATGGTGTGAAGGTTGAACTCCACCCCGAGTTTCCGGGCCCCCTTGGCCATGGCCTGGGTCAGGGAGTTGGGGTCCACATCCCCGTCATCGGGCCAGTAAAGGCCGCCCAGAAGCCCTTTCGTCTGGATAAAGGGATGCATTTTCCCGATCTCTTCCGGGGTGATATAGGACACATCCAGGCCCAGGCACCGGTTCATGGAATAGGCATATCCCAACTCATCCATCCGGCCCGGGTTGTCCGCTGTCCGGATGGAGCCGGTGGTGTGCCATCCGACGGGCTGTCCGGTTTCCTTTTCCAGTCCTTTGTAGATCTCAATGCTTTTTTTGTTCACCTGGGTGCCGTAATAGTTGCCATGAAAAAAGGAGACATTCCCTGCCGCCATCCAGGTGGAGCCGGAGGTCAGCTCATGTTTTTCCAGAAGCACCACATCGTCTTTCCATCCATATTTTGCCAGGTGATACGCCACGGATACGCCGATGGCGCCGCCACCAATCACGACCGCTCTTGCATTGGTTTTCATAATTTTACCTCTCTTTTTTAATAGTTATGCTTCTCTACCGTTCAAAAAATACCGCAATGCCCTGTTTTTGGGCTGCCGGATATGGGTGTCATAAAAATATGAGAACCCGCCCGGGTAATAAATCATCACCAGAATCAGAACCAGGGCATAGATAACCAGATTCAACCCCGGCAGATGGGAGAGGGTGGACCGGACAATTTCCATGAGAAAAATAAAGGGAAAGGCAATAACCGCCCCGCCCCACAGGCTTCCCCTGCCCCCTATATACGCCACGGCGAGCACTTCCACGGTCTTGGATGTGTGCATCATATCCGGGGTCAGAATGCCGTAAAAATGGGCGTAAAATCCGCCCAGCACCCCTGCAATGGCGCATGACATGGTGAAATTGAATACCCTGTAGAATACCGGATCGATTCCGGATGTCCTGGCAGCATCCATGTTCTGGCCGATCGCCTGAAAAGCCAGTCCCATCTTGGATCTCACCACCCATTTGCAGACCAGGTAGGTAAGATACACCAGGATGATGATTAAAAAATAAAACGGAAAATTGGACTCCGTCTCAAAAAGACGCGGGGTTCTGAGACCCAAAGGCCCCCGGGTCAGCCAGACCATCTTGGTGGCAAGTCCCATGAGGGCCAGGCCGAAAAACCAGGCCAGACATGCGGCAAAAATACCGCGCAGCCGCAATGAAATCATACCGATGATCAACCCCAGTATGGCGGATGACACCCCGCCGGCCAGCATGGCGATCCAGGGGGACAGTCCTGCATTGATCACCAGCAGAGCGGAGGTGTATCCACCGGTACCTGCCACTGCCATGTACCCGAAATTTACGATATTGATAAATCCGGCTGTAAAATCAAATCCCACACTCATGGCGGCAATAAACCCGCAGTAGATCAGCCACCGAAGCATATATTCCTGATTGAACGGCGGAATAAATGGCAGTATCAGCAGCAGTATCAGGCCGGCAAGGCCAATGGGTGTCAGACACAGCCTGTCTAGCACCCTGTCAAAGAGATTCATGTTCAGATCATTTGTTGTCGGTTCCATACTGTCTCCTATGCATCACGTGCCTATTTATCAAGAACACCGCGGACGTCCGACCCGAAGATGCCGCTGGGTTTAAAAATCAGGATGAACATGATCAATGCCGATGGTACGACAAAATCCCAGCCTGCACCCACATATTCCATTGTGATAACCTTGAGCAGGGCCACCATAAAGGCACCTGCAACTGCACCCAGAATATTTCCCAGGCCCGACAGAATGACCACAAACCATGCCAAATAAAGGGGCTCCAGCCCCACTGTGGGATAGGATGGATACATGAACAAAAGGCTGCCACCTGCCACCCCTGCCAGGGCACAGGCCAAAGATATGGTGAGCAGCACAATTTTTTCAATGTCAATGCCCACGATCTCGGCCCCGGTAATATCCTGGGACACGGCCCGGATAGCCATACCCGTACGGGTATAGGTCATAAACAGATAAAACAGGACCACGATCACGGCAGATATTATAAATGCCAGGGCACGGTCCAGTGAAATATACGCCCCTGCAATGGATATGGGCATACCCTGCCAGTATCCCACAATGCCCTTAAAATCAGCCCCGAAAATGAGCTGATGCAGGTTGATGAGCAGCACACTCAACCCGACAGTGAGCAGAAACGAGTTCATGACCCAGTTGTCTGTGGAGCGGCGGCGCAACGGCCCGAAAACCAGTTTCTCAGATATGACACCAGCAACTGCTCCGCCTATGAGAGCGCCTATAATGGCAATAAAAGGACCGAATGTCACCAGCCAGGATTCCGGGTGCTCCAGAATGAATTCACTGATGGGGGTAAATATGTAATAGGCAGTGAGGGAACCGATCATAAAATACTCTCCATGGGCGAACATGGGAATATTCAACACCCCCAGCATCAGGGTCAGGCCGGTGGCCACCAGGGCAAGCATTCCGCCGGTAACAACCATATTCACCAGCAGATAAGGACCTGCGTCGATCGTGGCCGCAAACGCCACCACAATACTGATGACAATGGACAAACCCGGGGCGGTTTTCAGCCAGGTCAGTGTATCTGACATATTATGTTTTGACATGAATCTATTTCTCCAAAATTCTGATTAAACACCCAGGAACACCTTTTTCACATAACTGTCTTCCGCCAGATCCGCACTTTTGCCTTCCAACCCGATTTTACCGTTTTCCAGGACATAACCGCGGCCTGTTACGGCAAGGGTTTTGGTCACATTCTGTTCCACCAGCAAAATGGTCACCCCGTTTTTTATCAACACCTCCAAGGAGGCAAATACACTGGTGGTCAGCTGGGGGGCCAGCCCGAAAGAGGGCTCATCCACCAGCATCAGGGATGGATTGGACATCATGCCCCGGCCGATGGCCAGCATTTTGCGTTCTCCCCCGGACATGGTGCCGGCCAGCTGTTTTCTTCTTTCCGCCAGCCGGGGAAACAGCTCAAATACAAAATCCAGACGTTCATTCTGCAGGTGTTTTTCCTTGATGGTATAGGCGCCCATATACAGATTTTCCTGCACTGTCATGTTGACAAACAGGTTCATTTCTTCTGATACAAAGGAGAGGCCTTTTTTTGCCACAGCCGAGCCGGACAGCCCTGTGATATCTTCCCCATTGAAAACCACACTGCCGCTCATGGGGGAAATCAGTCCGGCAATGGTTTTCATGGTGGTGCTTTTCCCGGCCCCGTTGGGGCCCACAATGCCGACATATTCCCCTTTGTCAATATGCAAAGAGACATCCCGCAATATCTGCAAATATCCATACCCGGCATTCAGGTTTTTGACTTCTAACAGCATAAGGTCTCCATTGATTATTGTGTTACAATTGTGTGCCTGCTATTTGTCTGCCCTATTCACCCAGGTAGGCTTTTGTCACCTTTGGGTCATTGGCCACTTCCTGGGTGGGGCCTTCGGCAATCTTGGTGCCGAACTGAATGCACAGAAGCCGGTTGCAAACCGCCATAATCAGCTGCATGATATGTTCGATCATGAGAATGGAGATATCTTTTTTGCTGATTTTATCAATAATTCTCATGATATCTTTGAGTTCCCCTTCGCTCAGACCGGATGCCAGTTCATCCATGAACAGCAGCCTGGGATTGGACGCCAGTGCCCTGGCCAGATCCAGACGCTTGAGCTGTACGGTGTTCAACTGCTCCGCCACAACGGTTTCCTCCATGGGAAATTCCACAAATTCGAGCATTTCCCTGGAATGGGCCACCGGGTCAGCGACTTTTCCTGCAGCATTGCCGAATATGGTGGCGGTCATCACACTTTCAATGGCCGTCATTTTGGGAAACGGACTGGGAATCTGGAACGTACGGGACAACCCCAGGCGACACATTTTCTCCGGTGTCTGTCCGGTGGTCTCCTTGCCGAACATTGTAACCGTCCCTGAGGTAGGCGGATTCAGGCCGGAAATCGCGTTGATGAAGGTAGTTTTCCCGGCTCCGTTGGGTCCGATCAATCCGACGATATCTCCCTGGTTGATTGTCATGGAGACGGCATTCACGGCTGTCAGTCCGCCAAATTTTTTGGTCAGATTCTGGGTTTCCAATACAATCACGTTTTTATTTTCCTTTTCACGTGGTGTTTAAACAAACAGAGGATTGAAAAAATGTTTCTCAATCCTCTGTTCCAGGCTCATATCATCCTATTTTTTTTCAAAGTCTTTTTGTTTCCAGTCTTCAGGAAAGATAATGTATCCCTGTCCTTTTTTGTACTGAAGGATGGGGAAAAAATAGGCTTGAGGCCCCACCACCATGTCCGGCATGGTTTCCGGGGTATATTTGTATTCATTCATGATGATGGCACCATCTTCTTTGCCATAGGTGAGTTTGCCGGTATTGACTTCATCCAGCATGGTTTTGTGGATGGTCTCTTTGTCCAGTTTACCGTGCAGTTCATGGGTTCTTTCAAGAATCTTGATGAACATCCGGATGCCGTCATAGGAAAGACCGCCGGAGGAGGGGCTGGGGTTGAACCCATATTTGGCCTTGACATCTTTTGCCCATTGTTTCGCTTCCGCCGTGGTCAGCTGGGGAATGGAATCCAGCACATAATCAGATCCCGGACCGGTCATTTTATACCAGTCACCAATCCATCCCAGGCCGGATGCGATGAGAACACCTTTGTTCCCTACTTCCGCATGTTGTTTCACAAAAGCGGTCAAAGAAGGAGCTGCTGTGGATGTTCCGGCAAGCAGCTCTACACCGGCACTTTTAAATTTTGAAAGCAGGGGATAAAAATCGGTCTGTGTAATGGGGAAATATTCTTCCGCATAAATTTCCCATCCACTGGCCAGCAGTGCATCCTTGTAAGCTCCACCGGCACTCCGGCCCCAGTCGGTATCTTCACCGTAAATAGCCGCCAGTTTCTTTTTGGGTTTCCAGGTACCTTGTTCAATGACCTGGTTGATGCATTCAATATAGTTGCCTTCAAGCTTTGCAGGTACGGGCCATCCTTTCCCTCCCCAATAGGAGTATTTTTCAGGATCAGCCTGCCATTTTTCATTTACCACTTCAGAAGCACCGAAACCGAACATATGGGGTACCTTGTACTGGGCAGCCACATCCATCACTGACACAGCAACCGAAGAGTGCCAGTTCAATACCCCGGCCTGAATACCCTTGCCTTCCACTGCTTCAGCATAGGCACTTGCCGCCTTTGCAGGATCTGACTGAGAATCCACCCAGACCACTTCAATCTTGTAGTCACCAACGGTGTTATCAATAGCCTCCAAGGCCATTTCGACAGATGCCTGAAATTCCTTACCGTTCTGGGCAGAAGGGCCTGTAAAAGGTCCCAGCACTCCCACTTTCAGGACTTTATCGGCAGCAAACGCCTGGCCGCCTGCCAAAAACAAAACTGCCATGAAACACGCGATAACCAATTGAATTTTCTTCGTACCCATAAGTCTTCCTCCAAAATTTTAATGTTACGTGCCTTTATGTGACATTTCTTACCAACATCCCTTATTGTCATGCACTTTATGTACCAACTCTTATCTGGAATATCCAGAACAAACCGTCATTTTGGGCATGAAAATTTGAGAAACATTGACATTTCCGACAAAATTTTAATGAAATCCCCATAAAAATAAAATTCGATCCTGAAAATACGCTCTTTGTGTCCGGCAAAAAAATTAAAAAATTTTGCGTTTTACTGTAAATTTTTTTTACATTTTTACACAGACTCCCGGGAAACAAACGCTTTGCGGTTAATGCCATATTTTTTCAGCTTGTAATGAAAAGACTGGGGAGAAATACCCAGGTGTCTGGCTGCCCGGGCAGCATTTCCCCGGTACCGGGTCAGGGCGTCCATGATCATTTCCATTTCATTGGATGCCTGGGTCTCCAGCAGGCTGCTTTTTTTGAAAATTTCTTTGTTGTTGTGCCCTGCAGAACCCGTCTGGAGTCTTTCCTTTCCAGCGAAACTGAAAATGTGGGGCGGCAGGTGGGCCAGGCGTATAACACTTGTCCCGCCCACCATATTCATGGATGCTTCAATGATATGCTCAAGTTCCCTGACATTTCCCGGCCAGTCATAACCGGCAAACAGCTGTGCCACCCTGGGAGATATGGTTTTCACATTTTCTTTCAGGGCCTGGTTGTATTTTGCGATAAAATGCCGGATCAATGTGTCCAGTTCTCCGGTCCGCTCCCGCAGAGGGGGCAGCAGAATGGACACCACCCCCATGCGGTAAAAAAGATCCATGCGAAGGGTGCCGTTCCGGATAATTTTCAACGGCGGCTGGCCCACAGACGACAGGATTTTTACATCCAGGTCTATCTCCGTGAGGGACCCCAGCTTTCTCACCTTTTTTTCCTGGATCACCCGGAGCAGTTTGGCCTGGAGGGTCAGGGGCATGGCATCCAGTTCATCCAGAAAAATGGTCCCGCCGTTGGCCTGTTCAAACAGGCCAGGCTTGTCAATGGCACCGGTGAATGATCCCCTGGAGGTGCCGAACAATATGCCCTCCAGCAGGTTTTCAGGAATGGCGGCGCAGTTGACCGGGATAAAGGGCTTTTTCTTTCTCGGGCTGTGGTTGTGTATGGACTGGGCAAACAATTCCTTTCCTGTACCGGTCTCCCCGGAGATCATGATGGGGGACGGTGAGCCGGCAGACATCCTGGCGATGCGGATGGCATTGCGCATCTCGGGATCGGATGCAATAATATCCCTAAAGGAAAACCGGGTGCCGTTCAAGGACTTTTTCTGCACAGATCCGGCAGAAGATGACTGTGACATAATCACCTGTTCAAGGAGCTGGTATTCCTTGGAAAAATTGATGGCCCCGATGAGGTTTCCGTTTTTGTACAGGGGAAATACGCTGAAAAGAATATTGCATACCCGTCCCAGCCGGGTCCGGTATACCAGGGTTTCATTGATGATGGGCGCGCCGCTTATGAGGCAGCGCATGATGGGGCTGGTATCATCCGCCAGCTGGTAGATATCCAGAATTTTTTTGCCGATGGCATCCTTGGGGGCAACATCATCAATCTGGCCCTGGGTATTGTTGAAAAATATGACTTTTCCGGAGATATCTGCAATCACCACCCCTTCATGCATGGAAGACAGCACACTGTAAATGTCGATATCTTCGAAATTGATACGGTCCATAAATGCTTTTTACCAGTAAAAAATCAAATTTTTTTGATATTTTTTTGTTTTAT
This sequence comes from Desulfotignum sp., assembly GCA_036351635.1. GTDB lineage: Bacteria > Desulfobacterota > Desulfobacteria > Desulfobacterales > Desulfobacteraceae > Desulfotignum. The sequence goes on along the minus strand of JAZBPL010000150.1, from coordinate 2,974 downwards.
CTCATCCTTCCCTTCCTGGATGCATGAATTTTACAAAAAAAGCAAGGGATATAAAAAAATTTTGATTTTCCCCGGTGCACCAGCACAAATATGCCGTGCCGAAAGCCCGGGAAAAAGCAGACCCATCCCCCCTAAAGAGACGGTCCCCGGGTGTCTGCCGGTTCATTTTATGATCTGGCACGAAATATGCTAATATGCTAAGAAGTGTGCTAAAAATAGTTTGGAACATGTTGCTTGCATTTCTGGATTATATCACGTGGATATACTGCCAATGGAAAATTGTGCCGGTAATTCCTCCGTCACCACAGCCTTTTAACTTTTAACGTAATAAGGATATATCATGGGGTTTTTTGAATATTTCTCTGGACAGGAAACAGAAAAAATCCATGCAGCCACCATGGCTGTACTGGAAAAGACCGGTATGCATTTTAAATACACACCAGCCCTGGACCTGTTTAAAAAAGCAGGGTGCAAAGTGGACGGGGTACGGGTGTATTTCACGAAAACATTTGTGGAGGAACAGATAAAAAAAGCCCCGTCCCAATTCACCCTTTATGCCAGAAATCCGGAAAAAAATGTGGTTATCGGCGGAGACAATATTGCATTCATGCCCTGCTATGGATCGCCGTTTGTCAATTGCCTGGACCATGGCCGGCGCCCCGGCACCCTGAAGGATTTTGAAAACTTTGCCAAACTGGCCTGCGTCATCCCCTATTTTGACATCACCGGCGGCATGATGGTGGAACCTAATGATATCCCTGTTGAAATACGCAATGCAGAACGTATTTATGCCGCCATGGTCCTGTCTGACAAGCCTTTCATGGGAGCCGGCACAGGCGGGCCTGATGCCGTTCAGACACTGGATATGGCAGCCATGTTGTTCGGCGGCAGAGAGGAAATGGCAAAAAAACCGCCCTTTGTGAGCATTCTCACCAGCCTGACCCCCCTGGGGTTTGACGACAAAATGTGCGCCGGCATCATGGCCTATGCCGCAGCCGGCATGCCCCAGCTGATCTCTTCTCTGTCCATTGCCGGTGCCACCACGCCGGTGACCATGGAAGGCACCCTGGTGGTCCAGAATGCAGAAGTACTGGCCGGCATCTGCCTGGCCCAGCTGGTGAGAGAAGGGGCACCGGTGATCTTTGCCGGATCATCCTCTGCTACTGCCATGCATTACGGCACCCTGAGCATCGGTGCCCCTGAAATGGCAGTGAACACCGCAGCCACGGCCCAGATGGGACGGTTCTACAACCTGCCCTCCCGGGGCGGCGGGGCCCTGACCGATGCCAAAACAGTGGATTCCCAGGCCGGGTTTGAATCCATGATGAGCCTGCAGATGGCTTGTTTGAGCGGGATCAATTTTGTGCTGCATGCCGCCGGCATTCTGGAAGGGTATATGACCGCTTCCTATGAAAAATTCATGATCGATGCGGAAATGATGGGCATGTGCCGCCGCATCAAAAAAGGGGAAGAGATCATCCCGGAAAAACTGGCCCTGGATGTGATCGACCAGGTGGGACCCGGCGGAGAATATCTGACCAACCGCCACACATTTCAATATTTCAGATCAGAGCTGTATGCACCGCTCATGGAGGAACGCCGCAATTTTGATGCCTGGACCGCAAAGGGCAGCCTTTCCATGGAACAGCAGGCCAATGCCAAATACAAAGAGATCCTGGAAAACTTTGAACCCCCTGACATGGACCCCGCCATCCGAAGGGATCTGGACAGATACATGGAAGCTGTCCGCAACAAATAAAAAATAAGGAAAACCATCATGAGTGATATCACCATACCAAAGGAATTCGGTACCATCACAGCTGACGCCGTGGTTATCGGCGGCGGCATTGTGGGATCGGCAACCGCTTTCTGGCTGTCAAAAGCCGGCATGAAAACCATCCTGGTGGAAAAACGCGATGCCCTGTCCAGCCTGACCACTGCTGCCAGCGTGGAGTGTTTCCGCACCCAGTTCACGGAAAAATCCATGGCTGACCTGGCCCTTGCCAGTGTGGAGATGTTTGAAAATTTCAATGATGTTGTTGGTCTGCCCGGCATTGACATCCATATGACCCAGCGGGGATACCTGTTTGTCACTGATGATGAAGCCCAGCTGCCGGATCTGAAAAAGGCCGTGGCCCAATACCATGCCATTGGCATCCCCGGGGCGGAATACATCGGCACGGATGATCTGCACAAGCGGTTTCCCTTCCTGGCCCCCCAGGCTCTCGGGGCCACCTTCAACATCCGGGACGGGTGGTTGTCCACCCATGAGGCCACCTATGGATTTGCCAAAGGGGCCGGTGATGCCGCGTTTTTTATAAAAACAGAAGTCACAGACATCCAGACCGACAGCCAGGGGGTATGCGCTGTAAAAACCGACAAAGGCACCATCTCCACCCGGCTGGTGGTCAACTGTGCCGGACCCTTTGCCGGGGTCATCGGAAAGATGGCAGGACTGGACATGCCCCTGCGCACCGTACGGCGCCAGAAAGCCTATATCAAAACAGACCACCCGGACCTGCCGGCCGCTGCCCCTTTTACAGTGGATCTGGTGAACCACGGGTACTGGCGCCCGGAAGCAGGCGGCCTGCTCTGTGCCTGGGTGGACCCGGATGAACCGGAATCTGCGCCTGCTGATGAACTGCCCACAGACTGGGACTTTGCCGCTGAATCCATCCACCGTGTATCCCGGCTCAACCCGTTCCTGGAAAAAGTGGCTGACAACCTCAAGGCCGAAGATGTCAACGTATCTGCCGGCCAGTATGTATACACCCCGGATGACAAGCCTGTCATCGGTCCTTGCGGAGAAATTAAGGGATTTCATGTTAACTGCGGATACTGGTGCGGTGTCATGATGTCTCCGGGTGCCGGCAGACGGGTGGCAGACATTGCCACCGGCAAAATGGACAACACAGACAATCCCCTGCGGTATTCCCGTTTCCGGGAAGGGGATTTTGAAAAAGGGGATACCTTT
>JAZBPL010000149.1:0-5349 GCA_036351635.1 Desulfotignum sp. | reverse complement strand
GCCTGATCCGGACGGTCCGCAGATAACAATTTTTTCCTGTTTTTTGACTTCCAGGTTGATGTTTTTGAGCACATGGAAATCACCAAACCATTTGTTGAGGTCTTTGACTTGAATGATAGGCTCGGCTGCTTCGGTCATGTCTGGTGTATCGGTCATTTCTGTTTCCTAAACTGTTTCTGTTAACTGCGTTGGTCTGTATCCAGTTCCCGTTCCAGTTTTCTGGAAAAATTGGACATGGAAAAACACCCCAGAAAATACATCAGGGCTACAAACAGATACATTTCAGTGGAAAATCCCATCCACTCCGGGTTCTGGATCACGGTTTTGGAGGTGAGCAGAAAATCGTTCAAAGCAATGATCACCACAAGGGAGGTGTCCTTGAATGCGGACACCAGCACGCTCAAAGTCGGGGGAATCACGATTTTCAGGGCCTGGGGGAGAATGACCAGGCGCATGGTCTGGTAATAGTTCAACCCCAGCGCTTCTGCTGCCTCGTACTGGCCGCTGGCCATTCCCTGGAGCCCGCCCCGCACCACCTCGGCCACATAGGCGGCGGTAAACAGGATAATGGCCACCTGGGCCCGCAGAATTTTGTTGATGGTCACCCCTTCGGGCAGAAACAAAGGAAAGATGATGGAGGACATGAACAGCAGGCTGATGAGGGGCACCCCCCGGATCAGTTCGATATACCCGATGGACAGATACCGCATCATGGGCAGGTTCGAATCCCTTCCCAGGGCCAGCAGCACCCCTAAAGGATAGGCCGCCGTGAGCCCGAAAACCGACAAAAGCAGGGTCAGGGGCAGCCCGCCCCATTTCATGCTGTCCACAGGGGTCAGTCCCAGGATACCGCCTTTCATGAGAATGCCCATGGCCACAAGGCCGGCAATCCAGGCGTATCCCAGTTTTTTGGACCAGTAGCGCTTGTTGTTGGAGAAAAACAAAAGGACAAACAAAAGCATGATGGCGGTAAAAGGCCGCCAGTGCAGGTCATGGGGGTAAAACCCGAAAACAATGAACCGCAGATTTTTCAATACCACCGACCAGCAGGCTCCGGAACACTCCTTACAGGTCGCACTGTCAGTGAGCCACACCGAGTCGATAAAGGCCCATGTGAAAAACGGGGGCAAAAATTTGAGCAGAAATGCCAGTACAACCAGGGTGAGTATGGAATTGAACACCCCGTTGAACAGGTTTTCCTTGAGCCAGCCGATCACCCCCCGCTGGACCACCGGGGGTTTCATTCTGTCTATGGCTTCTTTGTCAATGGCAACAATACCCATGGGCTTATCTTTCCACAAGTTTGGATTTTTTGTTGTACCAGTTCATGAAAAGCGAGGTGGAAATACTGAAAATCAGGTAGCATCCCATGATCATGGCCACTCCCTCGATGGACTGGCCGGTCTGGTTGATGGTGGTGTTGGCCACGGAAACAAAATCCGGAAAACCGATGGCAATGGCCAGAGAGGAGTTTTTGGTCAGATTGAGCATCTGGCTGGTCAGGGGCGGTATGATGATGCGCAGGGCCTGGGGCAGGATCACCAGGTTCAGGATATGGTTTTTCTTCAGCCCGATGGACATGGCCGCCTCGGTCTGGCCCCTGCTCACCGCCTGGATCCCGGCCCGGACCGCTTCCGCCACAAACGCGGAGGTGTAAATCACCAGCCCCAGCAACAGGGCGATGAATTCCGGGGAAAGCATGATGCCGCCGGTAAAGTTGAATCCCGTGAGTGACGGCACATCCATTTTAACGGGCATGCCGAAAAGCAGCCACACAACCGTGGGCAGGCCCAGGGAAAACAGGACAAATGCCCACAGTACCGGAAAATCTTTCCCGGTGTCAAACTTTCGTTTTTTGGCCCAAAATTTGATGCCAAAGGAGATGACAAGCCCCAGAATCAGGGCCATGACCATGTAAAAATGGGCTGGATGGGCCGCAGGCACCCCCAGGGCCACCCCCCGGTTACAGATGAACAGCCCGGCAAAGGGGTGCAGGGCCTGCCTCGGGGAGGGGAAGGTTTCATAAAACAGGGCATACCAGAAAAACAGCTGCAGCAGCACCGGGATGTTCTGCATCACCTCGATGTAGATCATGGCCATTTTTCGCACCAGCCAGTTGGTGGACAGCCGGGCCACCCCCACAAACAGCCCGATGATCAGGCACAAAACAATGCCGATAAACGACACCTTCAGGGTGTTGAGCGCCCCCACCATCAGGGCCCTGCCATAGGAGTCTGAAGCAGAATATGGAATGACACTTTCACCGATTTCAAAGGCTGCCTCGGATTGTAAAAACCCGAATCCCGAGGCAATGGACTGCTTTTCAAGGTTGGACACGGTGTTGCCCACCAGGTACCAGGCCAGCAGCCCCACCAGCAGAAAGGTCACCACCTGGTAACCGATGGCCCTTTTTCCCGGATCCAGCCAGAACGGTACTTTGTCTTCTGAAATGTGTGTCACCATGGCAAGGGAATGTCTTTTTGGTTGTTATAGCAGGGTGCCCGGATCTCCAGCAGGAATCCAGTGGAAATCAGGGCACCCCGGTTTCAGGGCAGGTCAGGTTATCTCAGGGGTGATGCGTACATCAACCCGCCGTCTGTCCAAAGCGCGTTGAGTCCCCGGGGAAGTCCAAGGGCAGTGTCAGGGCCGACGTTGCGTTCATATATCTCGCCGTAGTTGCCCACCTGCTTAACGATATTATACGCCCATTTGTCGTCCAGGCCCAGCAGTTCGCCCAATCCCGGGGTGACCCCTAAGAACCGTTTGATGCCGGGATTGTTGGATTTCAGCATCTTGTCGATGTTTTTGGAGGTGATGCCGAACTCTTCCGCCTGGATCAGGGCCATCATGGTCCAGTTGACAATATCAAGCCACTGGTCATCCCCGTGCCGCACAACAGGGGCAAGGGGTTCTTTGGAAATGACTTCCGGCAGCAGCTCATAATCCGCCGGGTTGGGGGCTACGGATCTCTGGGCAGCCAGCTGGGACATGTCTGATGTCAGGGTGTCACACCGGCCGGCAAAAAACGCCTTGTTGAGTTCCGCCGTGTTTTCGATGACCACAGGGTTCCATTTCATGTTGTTGGCCCTGAAATAGTCTGCTGCATTCATCTCTGTGGTGGTGCCGGGAAGGACACATACGGTGGCGCCGTCCAGCTCTTTGGCACTTTTCACCCCAAGGGCCTTGGGTACCAGAAATCCCTGGCCGTCGTAATAGTTTGGCTGGACGAAATTGAGGCCGGACTTGGTTTCCCTGGACAGGGTCTGGGTGGTGTTGCGGCACAGCACGTCAATCTCTTTGGACTGGAGGGCCGGCAGGCGCTGGACAGCGGTGAGTGCGGAAAATTTCACCCGGGATGCATCGCCGAATACGGCAGCGGCAACCGCTTTGGCTGTATCCACATCCAGCCCTTTCCACTCGCCTTTGTCATCAGGCATACTGAAGCCGAATACCCCGCCGTTGACACCGGCTTTGATATATCCCCTGGCTTTGACATCCTCCAGGGTACCGGCCATGGCCATGGCAGCCATGGCTAAAAAACTGATACAGGCAACAAAAATTTTACAGGTTTTCATGAATACAGCCTCCTTGTCTATTGGTTAACATCTTGGTAAATGTGCTAAGAACCAATCTCTTTATTAGCACACCACAAATATTTTTCAAGAATTTTTCCGAAATGACAACCATTTTCTTTTCCGGTAAAAAAACCGTAAAAGCCTGAACTGCCTGTTGTGGATGGAACAAAAAAAGCGTAGTGTGACAGCATGATAAGAATTGCAAAAATTTTCAGGGAGCCTGTCAATGCCATCTCCCATATGGCCGGCAGCCTGGCTTCCATTGCCGGCCTCACCCTCATGGTGGTGTTTGCCGCCATCAAAGCAGATGCCTGGCATGTGGTTTCCTTTGCTGTTTTCGGCGCCACCCTGGTTTTCATGTACACGGCCAGTTTTCTGTACCACGGCCTGCACCTGTCGGAAAAAACCCTTGAGATATTCCGCCGCATCGACCATATCATGATTTTTGTGGTCATTGCCGGGTCATATACCCCGTTGTGCCTGGTGCCCCTGCGGGGGCCCTGGGGCTGGACCCTGTTCGGCACCATCTGGGGCATCGCACTGGCAGGCATTGTACTCAAACTCTACTGGATGCACCTTCCCCGTTGGGTATCCACCTTTATCTACCTGGGCATGGGCTGGCTGTGCGTGGCTGCCATATATCCCCTGGCGCAGATCCTGGCACCTGCCCCCCTTGTATGGCTTGCCCTGGGCGGCATTTTCTACAGCACAGGCGCCCTGGTATATTCCGTGAAAAAACCCGACCCTTTCCCCGGCATCTTCGGGTTCCACGAAATCTGGCACATCTTTGTCCTCCTGGGCAGCGCCTCCCACTTCTGGCTGGTCTTCAGGCATCTTATGTACATGTAATTCGGGGTCAGAAGTTAATAAATTTACCTAATTTTCACGTAATTTGGGGTCAGATGTTAATTAATTTGGAGCCCGCCCTCTGGTGTTGCCTTATGGCCGGCCCGAGATTGTCATCTGACGGTCCTGCCATAAGTCAACACCAGAGGGCTTGGTGCATAAATGTTATCTATTGGAGCAGAGTGCTGAGCAGAGCGATCAAAAATGTGGCATGTTCACGGCAAATATCCAGATGTAAAAACATTCTTGACATTTGTCTTTTTTGTGTGACAATTCAAAAAGCAAAACAGATAATGGAGGATCAGCCATGGGTGTGAAAACCAGCAAATGGGATGCCAGTAAATATCTGGACAGCCCGGAAATCATTTGTGAATACTTGAAAGCAACCCTGGAAGAGGGAGATACAGAGCTTCTAATGATGGCCATAGGCAATGTGGCAAAAGCCAAGGGAATGACGGAAATAGCCAAAAAAACCGATCTGAACCGGCAAAATCTTTATAAAGCCCTGTCTGGAAAGGGCGCGCCAAAATTTGATACCGTTGTAAAGGTCCTGCAGGCTTTTGGTTTAAAATTGACCCTGGAACCTGCGGATGAATCCATGCCCGCAGCATAAATGCTCACTGGAAAGTGCTGTAACGTTCCGCCCACCTCTATTCCAAACAAACTATCAGCTATCAGCTAAAATCTCAGAATACCCCCAGGAGTCGGTATCGCAAATAATGGGGGTGACATTTGCCCCTGGTATGCTTATGGTAGAAAAGGCACAATGATAAAAAGGAGCGTTTCATGCAGATTTCCGGTGTCCATAAGCTGACCGACATGCACCATTTGAACCTGTTTTCCGTAGATTACCAGGACAAAAAAGGCAAAGACAAGACCTGGACCTATGCCTCCCGGTCCCATCCGGACAACCGGACCGGCAGAACAG
>JAZBPL010000148.1:0-60463 GCA_036351635.1 Desulfotignum sp. | reverse complement strand
TTACAGCGACGCCTGGTGAAAAGGGTTTCAAATCGAGGGCATCATAATCCAACTGGCTGCGGGCTTCAGGATAAGCTGTTTGCAGGACTTGAAACCCATGATCAAGGATAAATCCATCAACATGGTCTGATTTTATCCTGCCTCCCACTTTTTGACCGGCTTCAAGGATCAGAAATCTTAGATCCTCCTGCATAAGCGTCTTGGCGCAAGCCAAACCGGAGATACCTGCTCCAATGATGATCACATCTGTATCTGATTTTCCCATGAATTATCTCCAGCTGAAAATTCCGCGATGAATCCTCCGACTTTGGGTTGATAAATAATGCAAATAACTTTATTTTTCACCTCAGCGCACACCAATCGAATCAAAGCTGATGGGTCTTCTATGGATAAATTTATACCGGTTAAATAATATACACGCTTATCCAATGCATGCAACTTGTTATTGAGGTTTTATCTAATTCGGCCGGGAAATCACAATCATCAGCCCGTGGAATTAAATGGGTTGCAAAGTCTGGGAGGAAATGCTTTTATTTTGTATGGTCATGAATATAGTTCCGTTTTTCAAGCTCCGCCTCTAAATTCGGCCATACTATTTTTTCATATGCCCTGGCGCTGTGAAAAAGGAACCCTTTTTCCATTTATTTATAAGGACACCCAATTATGAGCAAGAAAGACAAAAAAATCATTTTAGTTGCGCAATGTTTAATTAATCCTTACTGCCGTGTTCATGTGCTTGGACAAAATTTTCCCTTGTCACATGAATTAATGGATTATTTAATGAAGTTACGGGTCGGTATTATCCAATACGCCTGCCCTGAAACAACCGCCATGGGATTACAGCGTAATCCACAGGGCAGACAGCAATATGACAATATGTTTTTCCGAAATCATTGCAAAGAATTGCTGCAAACCCCATTTCTTATGGTTGAGGAATTCCTGAGAAACGGCTATCGCCTGGTGGCCTATATCGGCCTGTACAATAGCCCGACCTGCGGGATTCACTGGGGCAAGCACAAGGTGAACAGGTATCATACAGAATCGCCCATGCCGGTGGACGAACCTGGTGCTGAAGATCCTATATTAATGGGTATTATGGCAGAAATCCTATCTGAAAAATTTCATGCCTTGAATATGGATGTTCCTTTTCTTGAATTACCGATTCAACAGCCACCGGAATCAGAACAACGGACCAAGTTCTGGCTTGATCTGAAACATTTGGTTGAACCCCGCAATCCGGAATATATGACAGCGGAGTTCACCGGCAAATGAATCATATCAGCGTTGGCTTTTCCATTCACAGGCCGGAAATAGTTCCGGTCACAGCCCGGATCATGGAGCAGCATGACGTGATTTTCCTGGAAGAACCCCCGGATGCCGGCTTTGAGAATATGTTGAACAGCTCCCTTGGCGTGGAAGACTATCTGATGTCGTTAGATCTGGAATACCCTGAATTCAGTCGGAGCATGTGCTATCTTGAGCGGGACCTCTATGCCAGCGGTAAAAAATTAATCCAGGTTGAACCGTTTGTCGAGGCCCTGTTGTCTGTCCATGAATTTTTTGCGCAGGGAAATAAGCCCGGGGACTTGAAACGGAACACACTGCCATATTTTGTTTATCTTGTGGAACGAAATGCATCCGGCGCCTTGTTAGCGTATTATCAAACGGCAATGATCGGTTCTTTTGAACAGACCATTGCCTCTGTCAAAAAATTTGCCCGTTCAGATGCGGCCCGCTTCCGGCTGCGGGATTCTTTGCGGTCTCAGGAGATTGCCCATCAGGCAGGCAGTCACCAGTCCATATTTGTAGAAGCCGGCATGATTCACTTTTATCTGTGGCAGCAGCTCCGGCGCAAACTGAAGGGTTCGTTCCGGGTGCAGCCGGTTTTTCTGGACCGTGCTGCATTACAGCAGCCAAACCGGCATTACCACACCTACAGTCCCGGGGATCAGCTGACCCTGGCCTATGTTTTTCATCCCGGGTTGTCCTGTGACAAATGGGAATCGCTGATGGCAGCCCGGTCCATCATCTATTCCAAGATTATCCAGAAAGAAGAAAATCCTGGAGATTCCACCCCATTTTTCCATTTGACCGATGAAATCGACTGCATCCGGACGGCCCGCATACTTTCTTTCAGGGACTGTAAAATTTTGTATACCGTTATCCGGCATGCCGGGACGGAAAAAGCCCGGCTTGCCGTGGCAGATTATATAAAAACCCATTATCACAAGCATGTTTTGCTGTAACCTGTCAACCTGGAGGTGCTGATGCAAAAAACAGACATTTCAACTGAATCTTTGGGTACGCTCAGTGTGCTCAACGGACACGGAGAATCGGTACAACTTGCATCCCTGTGGAAAAACCGGACAGCGGTTCTGGTATTTGTCCGGCATTTCGGCTGAGTCTTCTGCCGTCAGCAGGTGGCTGAACTGGCCGGGCACGAGCATCGTTTCATAGAAAAAAAGGTGAATCTTGCTGTCATTGGATCAGGTGATTCCGCGCACTTCAAGGAATTTCGTGAAAAAACAGGATATGACGGCCTGCTCTTTTCTGATCCGTCGCTGGCGGCTTTCTCTCTGCTGGGCTTTGCCGGAGGTATCACCGGTGTTATGAGTATCCGGTCTGTTTTCAATGCGGTATCGGCATTCAGGCAGGGGCACCGGCAGGGGGCTGTCCAGGGCAGTGCCCTGCAGCTGGGCGGGGTTATTGTTATCGATGTCTCCGGCGCAGTCCGCTATTATTACGCAAGTGCCAAAGCAGGGGATCATCCGGCAGTTGAAGATTTGATCCAGGCTGTTGATACGGGCAGCAATTAGCCTGCTGATAACCGACAGTTCATATGCCAACGCTCAAGAAAATTTACAAATCTTTGCGAGGCTGTTCCGTTCCATGCGGCCATAGATATCCATGCCGCACCGGCTTTGCCAGACAACGCCAGCCCAAAGGAGATAATGGTGTCATCAACAAAATGCAACAAGCACGACAGAATAACGATTCAAAGAGCTAAAGCAGGTCTGCAATCCCTGTACGTCGGGGATTCTCTGGCCATGCCGGTTCACTGGTATTACAATCCCATGGACATTTTCAAGGCGTTTCACGGCGGGATTCAACAGCTTGAAGATGCCCCCGAATATCACCCATCTTCGATCATGTCGCTGCATTCCACGGAAAAAGGCGGCAGGGGACGTCAGGCTGCAGGTGCGGGCACGGAAATTGTGGGCAAGGTGATCCTCAAGGGCAAAAGATCTTTCTGGGGCCTTCCGAATCAGCATTATCACCAGGGAATGAAAGCCGGGGAAAACACCCTCAACGCCCATTGTGCCAGGGTGGTGACAAGAGCCATAACCGCCGCCGGCGGATGCTACGACAAAGGGCAGTTTTTAAGCGATTACATCGATTTCATGACCGCTGATCCGCCCCGGCATCCCGACACCTATGCAGAATCCTTTCACCGGGGATTTTTTGCCAACCTGGAACGTGGAAAGGCACCCGTGCAATGCGGGGCTGTCACCCATGACACCCCTTCGGTGGGGGGTCTGGTGATGCTTGGTCCCATTGCCATTGCAGGGTTTCTGCAGAACAATTCTTTGGAAATTGTTCAGGATCTTTGCCGGGAACACCTGTTTCTTACCCATCCGGATGCCTTTCTTGCCCGGATCAGTGATGCCTTTGTAAAACTGGTGCAAGGTCTGCTTTTCAGAAAAAATGATGAGCCGCTGCAGCAGCTTATTGCCCACACCGCCCGGCAGTCCGTGGGGCTCGATCTGAAGCGGCTTGCTTCACAGGTGCGCTCCGACAACGAGGTGGCGGGCGGCCGTTATTCCACGGCCTGTTATATCACTGATTCCTGGCCGGTCATGCTGTATCTTGCCTATGTATATGCAGATGACCTGAAAGCCGCATTGCTGGCCAATACCAATCTGGGAGGTGACAATGTGCACCGGGGTGCACTACTGGGCCTCATCCTGGGACTTGGCACCGGCCGGACCGTGGATGCTTTTTTCAATCAACTGGCAGACCGTCAGGCCATTGATGCGGAGATAACAGGGTTGATCGGTCATATAAAAGAAACCAGCGCCATTCAATGATATCGAAAAAAGCGGCAGCATGCCGAAAATAAAAGGAGGGTCACACTGATAACCCTGTGTGTATGGCAGCAAAATAATAAAAACCACTTTTCAACACAAGGAATCCACGATATAAGGAAATAAACCTTGTTTCATGATTGAGGTACCCCTGTTCCGTTGCAAATAAAATACTGCCATTGCCGCAGCGCATTTCAACTATAGATAAAGGAGGTCCCGATGACCGATTGGAACACCCCATTTTGGCCTGAAAGTGTTTCCCGAACAGTGGCTGACTATCACTATCCCATTTTTAAATTACTGGATGACTCTGCAGCCAAGTATCCTGACCAGGTGTATACTATCTTCAACGGGGCCACCAAAACCTATGCGCAAGTAAGGAACACTGCCGACCGTATTGCCAATTTTCTTGCAGCCAAAGGCATTGGAAAGGGGGACAAAGTGGCAATTTTTCTGCCCAACATCCCCCATTTTCCGGAGATCCTTTTCGGTATCCTCAAGGCGGGCGCCGTGGCCGTGAACTGTAATCCGGTCTACACCCCGCCGGAGCTCAACTATCAGCTCAAGGATTCCGAATCCAAAGCCGTATTTTGCATGGACCATCCGGAGCTCTACCCCAAAACAGTGGCAGCCATAAAGGGGACGGATGTGGACATTGTCATCGTCTGCAATATCAAAAGCTATCTACCGAAATTAAAAGGTTTCCTTGGAAGCCTCCTGGGAAAAATTCCCAGAGCGGCCAGCTACAACACCGGGCATATCATGTTCGACGACATGGTCGCCCAGGCAAGCCCCGCCCCGCCTGCTGTTGAGATCGATCCCGAAAAAGACACCGCCATCATGCTCTATACCGGAGGCACCACAGGTGTTCCCAAGGGTGCGGAGCTGTCACATACCAATTTCACTTACGATGTGGAGGCCCTGTTTGAATGCCTGCGCCTGGTCCATGAAGAGGGTAAACCGCCGGAGCGGGCGCGCATGGGCGGATTCCACTGTTTCCTGGGTGTCCTGCCCTGGTACCACAGCTTCGGCATCACCGTGGCCCTGCTCTCTGCTACAGCCTCGGGCAGCCGCCTGGTTTGCATCCCTGACCCCAGGGCGGGCAAGCCTCCATTTACCGAGGTGCTCAAGGCAGTCCAGACGTATAAGCCGACCATCATGCCGGCCGTTCCTACCATTTTTGTGGCCTTTACCAACCATTTCAAGCTCAACGAATATGACCTGTCCTCCCTCATGGGCTGTTTTTCCGGGGGCGCCCCTCTGCCGCCGGAAGTCTGCCGGCAGTTCGAGGAAAAGACCGGTTCTGTAATATTTGAAGGCTATGGCCTCACCGAAACTTCTCCGGTGATTTCCGCCAACCCCACCAATCCCGAGACCCGGAAGATCGGATCCATTGGGTTTCCCCTGCCCGGCACCGATGTTAAAATCCTGGACCTGGTAGATCCCTTTATTGAAAAACCCCGGGGAGAGGACGGGGAGATTGCGGCCTGCGGTCCTCAGGTCATGAAAGGGTATTGGAAGCGGCCCGATGCCAATGACGAGGTCTTTGTTTCTCTGGAAGGAAAGCGGTATTTTCTCACTGGTGATATCGGCCACATCGACGAAGATGGTTATATCCTGATCACGGACCGAAAAAAAGACATGATTATCGTGGGGGGATTCAACGTTTACCCCAGGGATGTGGAGGACATTCTCTACACCCATCCCAAGGTGGAGCTGTGCGCCGTCATCGGTGTTCCCCACCCCAAGAGCGGGGAATCGGTAAAAGCCTTTATCAAATTAAAAGAGGGTCAGACCGCGACAGAAGAGGAGATCATGGAGTTCTGCAAGGAGAACATGGCCGGATACAAACGACCGAAACAGATCAAATTCAAGGATATAATACCGGTATCCAATATTGGAAAGGTGTTGCGCCGTGTGCTTCGGGATGAGGAATCCTGATCCTTTCACGCCTTTAAAATCCATTCCACATCCAGGGAAGCCAGTGGCCAGCCCCGGAAAAAGAGATGTGCAGGTGGACAAAGGCATCCCTGCAGCGAATACAGGAGATATTTTATCGTTTTATTGGCTGAAACGATGATGACACTGCATGAGCCATTACTGACGTTCACCGATTGTATTTTACTCCGGATGGCGGTTTAGAAAGGAATGTATGATGGATTTCAAAATCACAAACATATATGGGAATACTTCACGAAAAGACAAAGGATACAAATCAGATTATGGCAATGCCTTTCTCATTGAATCAGGTAACAAAATTATACTATTCGATACTGGATGGAAGGGAAATATTCTGTTACACAATTTAAGGTCTGCAGGCGTTGACCCTGATTCAATTGATATTTTGGTTTTTTCGCATGGACATTTTGACCACACGAGGGGTCTTGAGGCATTCCTGAAACACCGTACTTCCAATAGAGCTCTAAAAATATTCTTGCACCCCGATGCAATTAAGGAAAAAAATGTGAAGTTTATAGGCAAAACATTACTTTTCATAAAATTGAAAGAGAGATTTGGAAACTTAGGATTTACCGATTTGCCTGCTAATCTGAAAAAAAAAGTGATATTTGAGTTTATCACCGATCCACAAGAAATAATTCCAAAATTATTTACACTTGGTGAAATATCAGTAAGAGATGAAAAAGATGCGACACTGTTCCTGCTCCAGAAACAATGTGGCAGGTGGGTTCAGGACAAGGTTATGGATGATCTATCTCTTGTCTGTGATACTGATAGGGGTTTGATTTTGATCTGCGGATGCTGCCATGCTGGATTGTTAAATACTTTGAACAAAATTGTGAAAACCTGGCCAGATAAAAAGATACATTCAATAGTTGGTGGCACCCATCTAATGATTTGTAAGAAAAAGGAGCTTGAATATATTGGCAACATTTTGAGAGATGAATATCAATCTCCCAAGCTATACCTTAATCACTGTTCTGGTGAGAATACCATTTCTTTTTTTGATGAGAAATTTGGCAAAGAGATTTCCAGACCGATGTATGTCGGTGATTCTTTAGAAATCTGATAATTTTTAACGTCATGTCATAAAAATGGGGTGAGAGGGATTCTCGTCATGGTTATGTATGCGGGGAGAGGTATTCGAGGTGTTAAATATTTCCCGGATCCTGACAAAAAATGCCATTGAATCGGGTAATGGGACACTACATGGGTGGAGCCACCCATCACTTTTTTCATAAAATGGGCTGACCGATATTCCTAAACTGGCAGTTTTCAAGGATAGAGGATAAAATTCATCTTTCTAAACACCGTGTTTTCTGGTACTGTGCACGCAAAAAAAGATTAAAATGAAATTAAGGCGGTTTTTAAACAGGAACACACCAAGGAGTTTCATGAATATTTATGTCGGCAATTTATCTGAACAAATAACGGAAAATCATTTGAAGACCATCTTTGGGGAATATGGTGAGGTGGAAAGAGCAAAAATTATATCTGACCGGTTTTCAGGCCGTACCAAAGGCTTTGGTTTTGTTGAGATGCCCAGCAACTCAGAAGCTGATCAGGCTATCAAAGCATTGAACAGAACCGTTCATGAAGGAAAACAGATAAAAGTCAATCCGGCAGACTCCGGCGGAAAAAAACCCAAAAAAAAATTCCGGAAAAACCGCTTCTGATTTAAGGTTTGTAAGTCCTCCCCCGTATTGCAGTCACATGCCAGGCTGCCGAAAAAACAGAGACAACCTGATAAAATCTTCACCTCTGGTTCTCAGGATATCAAACAGACACAATGTGGCATAAATATTTTGACATTGTTAAAAACATTGTGCTAATCTTTTAATTGAATGTAATGCCCGGATAAAATTCAATACAAAACGGTTGCGATTTTATTTATATAATAAATCGCGTTCAATCATGGAGATACTGTGATGAATGATTTCTTAAAAAATCTGCGAAGCTCTCAGAAAAAAGAAGCCTCCCCCATTACACGGAAAAATCCAGCCAGCGGCTATTATCCTGACAATGACCGGCGTATGAACAGAGAAAGAAGGGCATCTTATCCAAACAGCATGGACAGCCCTGTCTGGCAGGGCCGCGATATCATGCCGGAACTGCTGGAGCACCTGGCCAGTCTTTCCGATCAGGTGGAGCGGCTGGTCAATTCACATGAGACACTGGTGGCATCCCAGACACAGCAGCACCAGGCCGTGACACGGTTTTTAACCACCCTCAATAGCATGCTCACCAGTGACAAAGCCCAAGGGGACCATCCGACCAGAACATCCACCAGCTATACCTCCAAGACATATTACACTAAAGATGAAGTCATGTCCATGATCCAGGAGATGCGGACAAACGGGGCCACCTTTTCCATGATTGCAGATCATTTAAAACAAAAAGGTATCCCGACCTTTTCAGGAAGGGGAGAATGGCATGCCCAGACAATTCACAGGCTTTGCAGATAATGCTATTTTTTCTTTAACCCCTGGATGATAACTTTAAACGCGGTTATGAGGGTGGATTTTACAAAATCCTTTTGGTCATTCAGCTTTTTTTTAGAATCCACCCATAGCACCACGCCGGCATAGGAACCCCAGATGACATCTGCCAGGGCCACCGGGTGTTCATCAATAAAAACGCCCTTTTCAATTCCCTGTTTAATCACCTGGATGATGGCGCCATGCGCCTGGGCAGAATTTTGTTTGAGCTGCTGCATGATCTCATCGGACAGATTGTGCAGGGTTTCTCCGGATTGGAGGTGGAACAGGTTGATCAGAATATTGGCGTCATAGTCATACAAATCAATGAATACATCCCTGAAGCGTTCAATCTTTTCTTCCACACAGATATCAAGGTTCACCACCTTGTGTATCTGGATGGAAAGATATTTGAGGATATCAATGGAAAGGGATGTATGCAGTTCTTCCTTGTTCTTGAAATACAGATAAATGGTGCCGGGACTCAGCTCAGCTTCAGAAGCTATTTCTTCCATGGTTGCGCTGTTGAACCCTTTTACGGAAAAAATTTTTCGCGCAGCATTGATAATATCCTTGCGCCGTTTCTGTTTTTCCCTTTGTTTGCGCTCAAAGATGCCCATTTTTTCCCCATTATTTTATGAAGCAAATTCATTTATTGTGCTGCTGGATGGTATTTATATAAAATCTGCTTGAAAACCGCAAGGATAAAAGCAAAGCATGAAAAATTTAATCAGTTTTCTGATTTTATCCTGGCTGCCCAGCTGTTTTTTATGCTTTTAATATTCCCATTCCCATGTTTTTTGTTTATTATGCACAAAAAAAAACATGTTTGGAGACATATTATGCCAAAAACAACATATTGGGCAGATGCCTATGTACAGAAAGCCTGCAAAGCAGAGGATGCATTACAGCATATCCGGCCGGGACAGCGGGTATTTATCGGATCCTCCTGCGGCGAACCCCAGCACCTGGTGGCGGAACTGTCCAAGGCATCGGCCCGGTTTACAGATCTGGAAATTGTCCGGCTGTTGAGCATCGAGAGCGGTCCTTTGACCCTGATTGCCAACCGGTCACATTCCCAGCAGTTCAACATCCGTTCCTTTTATCTGGGATCAGCATCTCCCACAAAAATAAAAAAAAACCAGCGGTTTATAACCCCCATCAACCTGTCCCAGATCCCCCATCTGTTCAAATCCAGGCTCATGCCGTTGAACGCGGCCCTGATCCAGGCCTCCCCGCCTGATGATTTCGGCTGGATGAGTCTGGGAGTCTCCGTGGACATCACCATGGCTGCCTGTGAATCTGCCGACATTGTGATCTGCCAGGTCAATCCCAACATGCCCAGGGTTCTGGGGAGAAGTTTTATCCATGTCAATGATGTGGACTATATTGTGGAATATGAAGAGGACCTGCTCACCATCCAGCCGCTTCCGGAGCTGGAAACCGCCAACACCATTGCCAAACACATTTCCCGGCTCATTGATGACGGATCCACCATCCAGACGAGTCTGGGGGTTACGAATGATGCCACCATGGTGTGCCTGGCTGAAAAAAATGATCTGGGTGTCCATTCCCAATATATCTCAGAACCCATGATGCGCCTGTTTTCCATGGGGGTAATCACCAACAAGAAAAAAGGATTCAACAACGGCAAACTGGTGGCAGGCAGCGCCGTGGGATCGAACCTTTTGTATGAATTCATCGATGACAACCCATCCATTGAATTCCATCCTTCTGATTACATCAACAACCCCACCATTATCGGCCGTCACAACAAAATGATATCATTGAATACCGCCATGTCCATTGATCTCACCGGTCAGGTGGCGGCAGATGCCCTGCCCTACAACAACTACACAGGCATCAACGGGCTGCTGGATTTCACGCGCGGTGCGGCCATGTCTCCCGGGGGCAAATCCATCCTCATGATGACCTCCACAGCAGACAACGGGCGCAGCAGCCGGATCATTCCTCAGATGTCAGACACAGCCGTGGTGGTACCACGGGGGGATGTGCAGTTTGTGGCCACTGAATACGGGGTGGTGAATCTGTTTGGAAAAACCCTCCAGGAAAGGGCCATGGCCCTGATCAGTATCGCCCATCCGAATTTCAGGGATGAACTCTTTTCCAAGGCCAAAGAGCAGGACCTTATAGATAAGGGCCGCAAATTCAAACAGGCCATCAAAGGGGTATATCCCCTTAAATATGAGGAAACTGTTGTCATCAAGGGGGTCCCCATCAACTTCCGCCCGGCAAAACCCATTGATGAACGGAGCATCCAGGAACATTACTATTCCATGAACAGGGGGGATATCATTTCCCGTTTTTTCCATGAGAAAAAAAGCTTTGTTCACAACCAGATCGAAACCACATATGAAATTGATTATATCAATGATCTGACCATGGTGGCCACCATCGGAGAACTGGGGTTTGAAAAAATCATTGCCGTGGGCGAGTACTTCCGCAACACCATTATCAATATGGCGGAAATTGCTTTTTCCGTATCCCGTGAATACCAGGGTATGGGTATTGCCAACGTGCTCCAGGAAAAGCTGGCCGCCGCTGCCCGGGAAAACGGCATCAAAGGACTGATCGCCTATACATCACCCCATAACAAGGGCATGATCCGATTGTTCAACAAACTGCCCTATAAGGTCAATGCAGAAAAAGATGGAGATATGATCATACTCAACTGCCTGTTTTCCGAGCCCATGGAAAAAGACAAAGCGCCTGCAACCGTTCCCAATATTTCCATGGTGTAAGCCACGGTTTTCGTCCACAGACAGATGGCAGGAAATCATCCATCATCTGTGGACCTGTTAGCGGACCGTGAGCATGGCCACGGACTCGATATGGTAGGTATGGGGGAACATGTCCACCGGCTGAACCCTGTGCACCGCATACACAGAAGAAAGCAGTTCAAGGTCCCGGGCCAGGGTGGCCGGGTTGCACGAAACATAGACAATGGTGTCAGGCCGCAGCGCAGTCACCTGGGCCACAACATCCTTGTGCATCCCCACCCGGGGCGGGTCGATGACAACCACATCCGGGGTCTGTTCCAGTTCAGGCAGCACCTGCCTGATATCCCCCTGCAGAAACCGGCAGTTTTCAATGTGGTTCAGCCGGGCATTTTTCCTGGCATCTGCCACAGCGGCATCAATAATTTCTATGCCGGTGACCTGGGCTGCCCTGTCTGAAAGCCAGATGGGAATGGTGCCGGTGCCTGAATACAGATCCAGCACTGTCTGCTCTCCTGTAAGCCCGCTGTATTGGGCAACAACATCATACAATTTCTCACAGGCCCTTGTGTTGGTCTGGAAAAAGGAGTTGGCAGATATCTCAAATGCAAACCGGCCCAGGCGCTCTGTAATCACATCCCGGCCATGAAGCAGTATCTCTTCTTTGCCCATGCTGACCCCGGCTCTGGCATCTGTGATATTGTTGACAATGGATGCAATCTCGGGAAACGTCTCGGCCAGTTCATGGGCCAGGTCTGTTACCGCGGACAGATTTTTATCCCGGGTGACGATGTTGACCATCCACTGGTCATAGGCCACTGAATGCCGGAGCATGACAAATCGCCAGAATCCGGTGTGATGGCGCAGATGATAGGCAGGCAGGCCGGATTTTTTCACAAACTTTCTGACATGGGCCAGGATCTTGTTGCCCAGATCCGGCATGATTTCGCATTGAAGTATATCAATGACCTGGTCAAAGGTGCCCGGCACATGCAGCCCGATGCCCAGATCCTTTGAAATACTCTCATCCGCCAGCTCTTCAGGCATGAGCCAGCGTTTAGCCGAACAGGAAAACTCCATTTTGTTCCTGTATGCATACACCTGGTCAGAGGGGATCACATCCAGAACCGGCACTTCGGATAATCTGCCGATATGGGCCAGAGACTGGGCCACATGTTGTTTTTTATATGCCAGCTGGGTGTGGTAGGGAAGCTGCTGCCATTTGCATCCCCCGCAAAACCGGCAGTACCGGCACCGGCCTTCCTGCCGCAGGGAGGAAGGGGTGATGATGTTGATTAATTTGCCTTCTGCCCAGGATTTTTTCTTTTTGGTGATCTTGACAAGCACGGTGTCACCTGGAATGCACCGGTCCACAAACACGGGAAATCCATCCGGTTTTGCCAGGCCTTTGCCGCCATAGGCAAGGTCAATGATTTCAAGTTCACAGGTTTTTCGCTTTTTTATGGCCATCTGTACCCATCTGTTCTTTTTTAATTATATTTACCTTCTGCCTTGATATCATATGGATTTGGTGGCATAAAAACAAGATGCAAAGCAAATATCCAGTTCTGAAAACCAATTTCACAGTGGACGGCCTCACCCTGACAGGGGAACTGTTTTTGCCGGACAGTGACCAGCCGCCCCTGGTGGTGGGGTCTCACGGCTTAGAAGGCAGCCGTCACTCAGCCAAACAAACGGTTTTGTCACGCCTGCTGCCGGAAAACGGCATGGCATTTTTCAGATTTGACCACCGGGGATGCGGGGACAGCCAGGGTGATTTCCTTTCAGACACCTCCCTTGCCACACGCACAAAAGACTTTGTGGCAGCAGTGAGACATGCTCTGGATATGGAAATGACATCATCCCATCTGGGGGTGTTTGGTTCATCCATGGGCGGATCTGCCTGCATCAACGCCTGGCAGGCCCTGGAAAAAACAGACGTCCATGTCTGCGGCGGGGTGCTGTGTGCCGCACCGGTAAAAAGCCGGACCATACACAACATCCCCACCCGGGCCAATGACACCCGGCCTGCCCTGCCACTGGATTTTTTCAAAGAAAACCTGCTGTTTGATCTGACAGAACAGGCAGCAGTCCTTCACCATGTATTGATTTTCCACGGAGATGCCGACCAGGTGGTGCCGGTATCCAATGCCCATACCCTTTTTGAAAGAATGCAGCCCCCCAGAAAATGCATCATTCAAAAAGGCGGCGACCACCAGATGTCATCTGAAGATCATCAGGCTGCATTTGAAACCCATACCCTGGCCTGGTATAAAAAAATATTTGCCCTTTCTTTGTCCTAAAAATGCACTGTTTCTGCCCGGTGGCAAAGCGGTCTATTTTTATACGTAAGCGTCTCACCCCCCACCATGCCCTTCTGCCAGTTGCCTGCGCAGGACCTCCAGGGCCATGGCTGCAAATATCTTCTTGTTTCTGCCCCTGTCGTCAAATGTAAAATGATACTGCATAGCATCTGCCACCCCCGGGCCTGCAAGGCCGACACATACAGTTCCTACTTTTTTCTGGGTAGGGCCGCCGCCGGGTCCGGCAATGCCGGTGGTGGAAACCGCCCAGTCGGACCCGGATACCTGTCTTGCCCCTTGTGCCATTTCCAGGGCTGTATTTTCATGGACTGCTCCATAGGATGCCAGAGTTTCAGGGGCAACACCCAGCACCTTTATCTTGGCTGCGTTGGCATAGGTGACAGCGGACAAAAGAAAATATTCTGAACTGCCGGGCACCTCGGTGATCAAATGGGAAATCAGTCCCCCGGTGCATGATTCTGCAACCGCCAGGGTCTGGTTTTGCTGTTTCAAAAGGCGTCCCACCTCGGCTTCCAGAGACAGACCGGTCAGAGACACCACTTTATTCCCCAGCTGCCGGACAACCCAGTCCCCGGCTTTTTCAAAATATGCCCGGGGGTCATTTTTTTCAGCATCCAACTCTTTTTCACCCTGGCTGCTGCTGTCAAAAAATTTCTCGTTTTCAGGACAAAATCCGGTGGTGTCAAAAACCAGTTTCACCTCAATGGTGGGAAAACTGGCCCGAAAACCCAGACGGATATGGGGAAACAGGCTTTTAAATTCCTGAAGCAATACCCCCACCCGGGATTCAGGCAGCCCGAAAATGGTGAGCCGCCGGATCTGCAGATTGTGTGTCAGGCTAAATTTCTTTGTGATATGGGGCACCACCTGTGTTTCCATCATCTGTTTCATCTCCGAGGGCACCCCGGGCATACAGAAAAAGAGACACTGGTTACACTTGAAGAAAAACCCCGGTGCAGTGCCGCAGGTGTTTTCCATAACACCTGCGGCTGCGGGCAGCATGGCCTGTTTTTTATTTTCAGTTGTCAGTGCAAATCCCCGACGGTTAAAATATGTCTTCATGGTCTCATATGCCTGAGGATGCATTTTCAGGGGCTGGCCAGCTGCTCTGGCACAGGCCTGGGCTGTAATATCATCGCTGGTGGGACCTAAGCCCCCTGTGACCAGGCAGATGCGGGCCCGCCGGGAAATCTGCAAAACCGTTTCTTTCACAGCCGCAATATCATCTCCTCTGGCAGTGATCCGGGAAACCACAATACCCAGCTGCTTGAGCCGGTCACATAAATACGCGCTGTTGGTATCGACCAGATCTCCCAGCATCACTTCATCACCGGTGGAAAGTATTTCAGCAATCATGTCTCATATCCTTTTGCAGTTTTGGTTGAAGAACATGGCGTGGTTGGAAGAAAAAAAAGCAGGGTTTTTACGGAATCGTGACCCGATTGCCAGCTGTTTTTTAAAGGTTTTGTCCAGAAACTGTTTGATCTGTCTTCGGTCCCACCCCTCTGGGTGGACAAAATTCAGATACAACGAAAGATCGCCATGGTAAAATTCGCTGGTTTCAAGGTGTTGTGCATCTTCGCTGTATTTTGGCAGATTGAAAACCGCCAGGTTCAGGTAATCAATATATGCCTGGTGGTCCCGGGTGAAATCAAGGGTTTTACCAGCAGATGCCGCATCTTCAAAAATGGTGCCGAACAAGAGGTAGACATAGGTGAAAATACCTGCCTGGTTGAGATTTTTTAAAATCTTAGATGCCATATCCAGATCCGTACCTTTGTGCATGTTGTCCAGCACAGACTGGTCCCCGGATTCCAGGCCCAGTTTGAGCATGCCGCAGCC
Organism: Desulfotignum sp.; assembly: GCA_036351635.1. Taxonomy (GTDB): domain Bacteria; phylum Desulfobacterota; class Desulfobacteria; order Desulfobacterales; family Desulfobacteraceae; genus Desulfotignum. Next base: position 45,038 of record JAZBPL010000148.1, on the reverse strand, counting down.
GCTGCGTTTGAGTCGATGGCAGAAATCCGGGTCTGCCAGATCTTTTTCAAACCGCACAAACCCGTACCAGGCAAAAGGAATTTCCGTTTCAGATTCTGCAAGTGCCCGCAAAAAAGCCGGGGTCATGGCATTGTCGATAAAGTGTATGGTGCCTGGTGTAAACCGACGGTACAGGGCCATGACATCTGCCAGTATCCGGGATGGCCGTCTGGAGCTGTAGACACGGGTTTCCGCTTTTTCCGGACAGAAGCGGCACTTGCGCCAGTAACACCCAATGGTTCCCCGGAAAGGCAGTATCCTGGCCGGCGCAAGATAGGTGTTTTGCACTGCAAATCCGAAATCCGGGACATAATGGCGTTTGGTGGTACCCGGTTTTCCCAGAAGATTCAGCAGCGGGATTTCCCCTTCCCCTGATATGGTGGTGTCGATGAGCCCGGAAAAGGGATTACCGAACTCCGGCCGGCTCATCCAGGAAGAAATCAGGCCCCCGCCCATGACAATTTTTTTGTGCGCAAAATTGTGCCGGATCCATCCGGCCAGGGCAAACCCCACAAGGGCCTGGTTGAGGTAGCACAAAGAGATCCCTACCCAGGCGGATTCACACTGGGCAAGAACCGGCCTGAGATTTTCTTCAAAATAGGGGTAAAACGGGTTTGTCTGGTGGGTCTCTGCACTTTTGAGCAGATCCCTGCTTTGTAGGCCGGACAGTTTTTTGTCTGAATAATCACTGAGGGTCACCTTGAACCGGGTCTGGTCAACGGCCAGAGACAAAAGTTTATTCAAATCGTACACCCGCTGGTGATAGCGGTCTTCATTGGCATACAGATCAGGATTCTGCAGGTCGGAAAGTATGGCGTCCCGGTTTTTAAGCGCCCTGGCTGACCAGGAATCTGTGGGTGACAGGTCTTTTCGGACCAAAAACAACAATCCGCCAATACTGGCATCCACCACCTGGCAGGCAAAACCATTTTCTGCCAATGCCCCGGCAAGATAGGCCACCCCTGCCGGTGGTTCGCAGGGTTTTGTCACCGGCGGAAACAATAATAACATCAGGCTGTATTCCTTTTTTTAAACCATTTATCAGGCCATGGTTGTATCATATTTACATCCAATTGCATAAAAAAAACTGCCCCTGACAGGGTGATCGCATGTGGATGCAGCGTCACATATATTGACGGGAAAAACGCTGATGGGATCAGGGCAAAGATTATTTGGTCAGTCAGCGGTCTGTGCCACCAGAATCACCCCCAGTGCCGCTGCAAGGCCCATGGAAGCAAAAGTGAAGCCCCATGAAAAAATGCTGTACCCCCCGCCGGAAAGATCCAGGACCCATCCGGCCGCAATGGTACCCAGGGCAGCTGCCCCGAATCCGCCCAAAGACTGCAGGGCCATGGTGGCACCCCGCAGTTCCGGCTGTGCAGCAGTGATGACCCCTGCATGGATGGCCGCGGAATCCCCCTGGAAAAAAATGGTGTACACAATGCACAGCACCGCCACCCAGGCAGGATCCACCCCGGCACAGAACCCGATGGTCATGGATATCAGGCAGGAACCCCCCATGATCAGCACCACCATGGTCTTGCGGGGGAAGTGCACCGAAAGCTCAGCCCCGGCAATGCTGGCCACCATGCCGGCGATACCGGCCACTGCCATGATCGTGGTGGGGATCAGCAGGCTTTCGGATCCAGGATGCACAGACAGGTTGAAGGCCATGAACGCCACCAGCCAGGCCCGGGCCGCAAACATCTCCCAGGTGTGGCACATATAGGCCAGGATATAGGCCCGGGCATTGCGGTTCTGCCACACCGGACGGAAATCCAGGATGTGGCGGTGGGCAAAGGCGGCTGAATGGGGTAAAGGTACCGGTTTCAATACTGCCGCCGCCAGTACCAGGGCCAGACCGGATCCCGCAGCAGCCGCGGCAAAGGCGGTTTCCCATCCCCACCATTGGAAGAGTTTGCCGGTGACAAAAAATGATCCGCTCATGCCCAGACCGAAGCAGGCGGTGTAAAAAGCGATGCCCCGGGGCTGGGCAGACAGGGCTATCCGGTCCATGAGAGCCTTGAGCCCGGGAACAAAGGTGCCGGCCAGGGAAATGCCGCACATGGCCCTGAACAGGAGCGCGGACCAGAACCCGCCGGCCAGGAATGCAAACCCAAGGTTGGACAGGATGCCGATGGCACAGCCGGCCAGGTAGATTCGCCGGGCATCCATCCGGTCGGTGAGGCTGGTGAGCAGCGGGACCGCCACTGTGTAGCCGATAAAATAGATCCCGTTGATCCACCCGGCCTGGTTGCCGGACAACTCCCAGATCTGCATGAAATGGGGCAGCAGCGCAGGAAAGGCAAACACCCCCAGCATGCCGGCCACCTCGGCCACACACAGGCATACCACCGGCACCACCGGGTGTGTGAAGCCGCCGGCAGGCGGTTGGGGTGCCTTTTTTTCTGTCTGTGAATGTGTCATGGTTATTGTTTTGTCCCGGCCCAGTCTCTACTCTGCAATGAATCTTGTCAAACATAAAATTTGCGGGTACTTTTTTCGTCAAGGCCTGAACGGCAAGGTGTTATATATTGACCAACCTGGCCTGAATGGATATAATTGGTTTGATATGTTTAAATAACTACCCTTTTTTTGCGGTGATGTCTGATGAAAATACCCGTGGATACCCATATCTTTTTGTGGATCAAAAAGGCGGCTCTCATGAAAATGTCAGTCATTTGTTTGCTCATAGCCCTGCTGGTGCCATGTATTGCAAAGGCAGATACGTCCTTCATTGGAACAATAAAAACCACCAAGGGAGATGTCACCGTTATCCGCAGCGCTGGCCAAACGCCTGGCCATGTCGGTGACAAGCTTTATCCAGCGGATGTTCTGCAGACCGGTACAAACAGCTCTACAGGCATTATTTTTGAAGACAATACGGTGTTATCACTGGGTTCTGACACCGAAATCATCATCAGTGATTATGTGTTTGCACCTGAAAAAGGACTATTTTCCATGGTCATTCAAATGATCAAAGGCACTGCCTCCTATCTTTCGGGCATCATTGGAAAGCAGTCACCTGAAACTGTTGAATTTCATACACCGGATGCAACCATCAATATTCGCGGCACCCAATTTCTCGTCAAGGTGGAAATATGAAAAAAATCAGCTTGGTTTTCATCATTTCAGCCCTTTTTCTGGCAGTCATCGCATGCGGAACCAAAAGCACCGTGGTCCTGGTCCCGGATCCTGACGGACGGACCGGAAAACTTACGGTAACAAACCAGGGCGGGACACAGACTTTAGACCAAGCCAATCAATCTGTACAAATAAAAAACAAGAAAACAGCCCCCGGGACCCCGGCAAAACTCAGTCACGATGAAATCGCTGCCGCATTTTCAGATGCATTGGCTGCCCAACCCCTGCCTCCGGCAAAATTTATCCTCTATTTTCTGTCGGATTCAAATCTGTTGACACAAGAATCGAAAAAGCTTCTCCCCCAGATCATTCAGACCATCCTAAAGCGTAAATCAAATGATATTGTCATATCGGGCCATACCGACACTGTGGGCACAAAAGCGTATAATTACCTGCTTTCCCTGGACCGGGCAAAAACCATGTTTAATATTCTGGTTGCCAACGGAGCGGTCCCGGATGATATCAGGGTCATCTCCCATGGTGAAGGAAACCTGCTTATCAAAACACCGGATGATGTCGCAGAACCCAAAAACCGGCGGGTGGAAGTTGTCATAAGATAACCCGCCTTGCAATGCGTTGCTGAGAATGATCATGACACGGATAATGAAGGGATTTACCGCTGTCCTAAAATACAGGAATGCACATATCATTGTCCTGGGTGTGTTATCCACCCTTTTTTTTGCCGGGCTTTTTTTCATCCAGCCCGATTTGCTGAAATCTTTGGATGTAATGAATTATGATGGACTCCTTAAAAACTTTCCCGGCAATTCAGCAGACGGCAGCATTGTTATCATCGATATCGATGAAAAAAGCCTGAATCAATATGGACAATGGCCCTGGCCACGGTACAGAACTGCAGAACTGTTGAACGCGATTGCGGCTTTAGCTCCTGCAACCGTCGGCATTGACATTGTTTTTTCCGAACCTGACAGAACTTCTCTCAAACAGATCCGCAAGGATCTCAAAACAGTCTGGAATTTCGATCTTTCCATTGACGGACTGCCCGGAAAACTGGCTGACAATGATCAGATACTTTCAGACACACTGGCCAGGGGGCCTTTTGTTTTAGGCTATTCATTTCATTTCAACAGGCTTGAAAAAACCTCGGATTCCTGCACTCTCCACCCGGTCAATGTTTCGCTGGCACACCAGGCAGATACGCAGGCAAAGGTTACCAGGGTATTCCAGAGCACAGGAATTTTGTGCAATCTGCCGGTTTTTTCAAAACAGGTGACCGCTTCAGGGTTCTGCAATTTCAGCCCCGACAATAACGGTGTTCTGAGGCGAATTCCCCTGATTATCGCGCATGACAATAGCATTTATGCCGGTCTGGCTTTTGCCACTGTTCTGAACGCCCAAAAAACAGATCATCTTGTTTTAAAAACAGCAGACAATACATTGCAGTCCATATACAACAAAGAGGTGACAATTCCGGTCGATGCCAGAGGCCGTTTGCTGATCAAGTACCGGGGGCCAAAAAGGCAGTATCAATATATTTCTGCCGCAGATATCATGGCAGGCCGCATCCCGGCTGAACAGATACAGGGGAAAACCGTGTTTGTCGGTACTACGGCTGCCGGACTGAAAGATTCCTTAACCACACCGTTTGATCCGACATTTCCAGGAATCGAGGTGCATGCAACCATTGCCGACAACCTTAAAGCAGGCGATTTCATCTGGGTACCACACTGGTCCAAGGGCTTGGTTCTGTTATCTGTTCTGGCTCTGGGCGGATTACTGACGCTGGTTGTCGCCTTCACCGGGACCCCTGCCGGAATTACAGCTGCACTGGCGGCAATTGCCGGTCTGTGGCTGGCCACCCGGCAGATTTTTTTCCATACCGGAATGTTTATTGAAACAGCATTTCCCATGGCGTCAACCGCTGGTATTTTTATATTTTTGACTTTTGTCAAATACCGGGAAGCCCGCAGACAGGCGCAAACAAAACACAAAGAAGCACAAAATGCAGTTGACTTTGAACGGCGGCAACTTCTGTCCATTTTGGACAACCTTAACCAATTGGTCTATGTTGCCGATCCGTTCTCATATGAGATTCTTTTTGCCAACCAGCGTCTCAAGGATCTGCTGGGAAAAGATCCAACCGGCGGATACTGCCACAAGGAACTTCAGGGTTTTGATGCGCCTTGTGAATTCTGTACCAATCCCATTATTTTGAACAACAATGAACAGCCCCACATGTGGGAACACGTCAATCAGAAGCTGAAAATCGATCTGTCCATTGTGAATCAGATCATTCAGTGGCCTGACGGCAGAAAGGTGCGTATCGAATTTGCCGAAGACATCAGTGAACAAAAACAGGCGCAAAACGAGCAGGCCAGATTGCAGACCCATTTGAATCAGGTACAAAAAATGGAAGCAGTGGGTACGCTTGCCGGAGGGGTGGCCCATGATTTCAACAATATGCTGGGAGCTATCATGGGATATGCCGAACTTACCATTGCCGACATGGATCCGGCAGACCCATCCCGCAAAAGAATATACAAAATTCTTGAAACAGCCCAGCGATCCGCCAATCTCACCAGGCAGTTACTGACATTTGCCCGCAAAGAGACAGTAACGCCCGTTGTGTTCGACCTCAACAAATCAATTGCGTCACTGCTCAAAATGATACGGCGGCTCATCGGTGAGAACATAGAACTGGTCTGGGAACCAGCAAATGAATCATGTCCCGTTAAATTAGACCCATCCCAGTTCGATCAAATTCTGCTCAACTTATGCGTCAATGCCAAAGACGCTATTGCAAAAAAATCCGGTCGCATCGTCATTGAAACTGACGTCATCCATTCAGACGGCTTATCAGATGAATCAGTCTCTGAACTCCCGCCCGGCCATTATGTCCAGTTTGCCGTCAGTGACAATGGATCTGGAATGGACAAGGAAACCCTGGCCCATATCTTTGAACCGTTTTTTACCACAAAAGGCATCGGATACGGGACTGGAATGGGGTTATCCACTGTTTACGGCATAGTCAAACAACATGACGGCATGATAAACGTATCCAGCGAGCCCGGTACCGGAACGACCTTCACACTGCTTTTTCCTCTGGACACATCCAAATTGAAAAATGTGTCAAACCCGCACATTGAAACCATACCCAAAAGCTGCGGGGAAACCATTCTCATCATAGAGGATGACACGCCTCTTCTGAAAATGGTTATTTTGATGCTCAAGCAGCTTGACTACAATGTGTTGTCTGCCGACACTCCCAGCGGAGCCATCCGTCTGGTCAGGGAATTCGGCAGTGATATTCACATGTTCATAACAGATGTGGTCATGCCGGAGATGAACGGCCGGGATCTGGCTGACCGTCTTATGGCGGTTCGGCCCGGAATAAAATATCTTTTCATGTCCGGATATACAGCTGATGTAATTGCCCACCAGGGGGTTTTGGACAAGAACGTCAATTTTATTCAGAAACCGTTTTCACTCAGAGATCTGGCTGCCAGTATCCGCAAGGTACTTGATGCACCCAACCCGGAATGAAGCAGTCACCTGCCGGCATATCATGACATTCCGGCCCGAACGAAATCCGGGCCCGGTATTATTTTTAACCAAGAGGGGGAAGAATGCGGTTTGTTCAGGTTCTGGCAATGGGTTTTTTTCTGTGCTTGGCCACTGGTACTGCTTATACGGATCAACTGGTCATAGGTGATTTTTCACAACTTGCATCCGGCGACGAACTGCCGGATGCCTGGGAACCGATGGTTTTTGACAACATTGACCGCCATACTGAATATAGCCTGATAAAAGACAATGGCAAAACAGTTATCAAGGCCCACAGCAGGAATGCAGCTTCCGGTATGATCTGTTTCCTGCGGATAGATCCCTATGCATATCCGGTGATAAAATGGCGATGGAAAATCGATCATGTGTTGAAAAAAACAGATGTGACATCCAAAAAAGGAGATGATTATGCTGCCCGAATTTATGTGGCATTTGCTTTTGATCCAAAGGCTGCAGGCTGGTGGGAGCGGACACGCCATAAAAGTGCGGAACTTTTTTCCCAAAAAGAGGTCCCCGGCACAGCCTTAAATTATATATGGGCCGGCAAGGCATCTGTAAATACCATCCTGCCCAATCCCTATATCTCAGAATCCATGATGGTTATTGTGCAAAGCGGCAATGCAAAGGCCGGGCAATGGATAACCCATGAGCGGAACATTGTGGATGACTACAAAAATGCTTTCGGCCGGAGACCCCCTGAAATCATCGGTGTCGGCATCATGACAGATACCGATGACACAGGTGAAGAAACAACAGGGTACTACGGCCCTATTACCCTTTCAGGGCCTTCTGATTAACGGACATGCCTTACCTGGCACCGTATAATCATGAAAAATTCGGTGGGTTCTTTAGTTCTAACATATGCATACCGTCAAGGCGTTTTTCACACCATGGCATAAGAACCAAGGTACCAGGTGGCAATCCCGAAATAGATCACAACCCCGCCGACATCTGCCACCGATGTTACCAGAGGCGCGCTGGCGGTTGCCGGATCAAGTTTTAACCGGATGAGCAGAAACGGCAGGGACATGCCCAGAAGGCTGCCGAAAACCACCACGCATACCATGGCAAGGGCCACGATCACGGCCACATCAACGCCCCCCCGGAAAATGCCGATAACAGACACGGCAATTCCCATGCACAGACCGATACACAAGGCAATGGCGATTTCTTTTCCCACCAGGCGGAACCAGTCTTTCATCATGACATCCCCGATGGCCAGGGCCCGCACCATCAGGGTGGCGGACTGGGCACCGGCATTGCCGCCGCTGCCGATGAGCAAAGGAAGAAAGAAAACCAGGGCCACTGTTGCCTGGATGGTATCTTCATAATAGGCAATGCCTGCCCCGGAAAAAATGTTCATGAAAACCAGGGCCAGAAGCCAGGGCAGCCGTTTTTGAATCAGCAGCCAGGGGCTGGCATCCCGCAGCCCGATATCCACCAGGTCTTCAGGCCCTGCCCCTGAGCTGATAGAACCCATCCGGTGAAAGTCTTCAGTGGCTTCTTCTTCAATAACATCATGGACATCGTCAAAGGTGATAATCCCCACAAGGGCATCGTTGCCGTTGGTGACCGGCATGGCCAGAAGGTCGTATTTGGCCATCATCCGGGCCACCTCTTCCTGGTCATCGTGGACATTGGCATGAACGGGATCACGGCGCATGATTTTTGAAATTTTCACGGTGGGCCTGGCCAGGATAAGCTCCCGCAGGGACACCAGCCCCAGCAGGCGCCGCCGGGAATCAATCACATAAGAGTAATAGATGGTTTCCTTGTCAGGGGCTTCCAGACGGAGCTTGTCAATGGCCTGCCGGGCGGTGAGATCAGGTGAAAGTGTGGCATATTCGCTGGTCATCAAAGCCCCGGCTGTATCCTCTTCATAGGAACTGAGCCTGCGGATATCTTCTCTCTCGGTTTTGGCCAGCAGGCGCAGGAGAATCTCGCTGCTCTCCTCAGGCATGGACTGCAGCAGGTCCACCCTGTCATCAGAGGACATCCTGGTGATTACAAGGGCCAGTACGTCATTGGAAAGCTCTCTGGCAATCTCCCGCTGGTCATCATAATCCATGTGCACCAGGACATCAGCACAGCAGGCCGGTGTCATCCGTGAAAACACCGACACCAGCAGCTCCATATTGTCAATCTCAGACAACTGGGCCGCAAAATCAGCAGGATGTTCTGTTTCACACAGTGCGGCAAGCACCTGTTCATCTATGTGGTCAGGTGCATCGCCCTGTCCGGGCACAAAAAGGTTATCTGGCAATTTGAGGGATTGGTTCACGGCCCTGCCTCCTTAGTATATGGCCCGCCAAAAAAGACAGGCAGGCCGGAGGTGCTGGCCATGAAAAACGGATTCAAAGCATAGGGGTTTTATACCATGAAGCCGAGATTTCCGTACCTGTCGTTAACAGCGGGATTCCATGAAAATGTTGTTTTCCACCAAAAATTACAGACATCGATAAGTGAGGACTACCACCTTCGTCATCCATTTTCATATCCTCGTCATAAAGCAGTTAACATCGGTTTTGCACATGATTGTCATGCAGCATATTTCCAGAACACAAAATCATCTAATCATACATTCAATGCCCTTATCTGTCAAACAAAAATCCCGGACAACCTGTCATCTTTTGGCAATAAAGATCGCCCGCACAGGGGCTGGATACCCTTCAACAGTTTTTTGCGAATCACTGGGATCCAGAAAATCCGCCAGAGATTCGGTCTGAATCCACTCGGTTTTGCGCTGTTCTGCAGATGTCGTGGGGGAGACATCCACACAGCGGACATCCTGGAAACCTGCCCGCAGCAACCAGGATTCCATTGCCTGAAGATCCGGAACAAAATACACATTGCGCATTTTGGCATAACGCTTTTCAGGAAACAGGCACAGGTTTTTGCGTCCCTCCAGCACCAGGTTCTCCAGGACGATATGACCGGAAGGCATCAGGGTTTTGTGAATATCTTTGAGCATGTCCACCGGAGATTTGCGGTGGTAGAGAATGCCCATACAAAATACCAGGTCAAAATACCGATCCATTTCGGGCAGGTCTTCATGGGCCGCCGGCAGGCAGAATACGTTTTTCTGGTCCACAAACTTCTGGACAGCCAGATACTGGCAATAAAACGCGCTCTGGGGTTCAAGGCCAAGGACAAACAGAGGGTTTTGGGCTCCCATACGGAACATGTAGTATCCGTTGCTGGACCCGATATCCAGGATCCGCATGCCTGTCAGATCCGGCAGATGGGGGGCCACACGGTCCCATTTCATGTCTGAGCGCCATTCTGCATCCACATGGATGCCAAACAGGTCAAAAGGCCCTTTGCGCCAGGGTGCCAGCTCCAACAGCCGTGCTTTGAGAAACTGCCTCTCCTGTTGTGAGATGTCTGAAAAAATCCCGGCCCTGACAGCCGGGGCATCAACATTTTTTTCAGAAGGTACAAAATCGGGAATCTGGCTGACGATATTTTGGTACCGCAGAAAATTGCCGCCGGCATGGTCCAGAAACCGCCTTTTTTTTCTGACCAGTTCAGCCAGTGATGTAAAAAGATGTCCCGGCAGAAATTGTTTGTTCTGTGATAAAAATGTTTCCATACCAGGTTGAGCTGTCTTGGCGCATCTCCTTATTTTTTGGCAGCAAATGCCTTGTCACAGGGTGGTTTCACAGCTATTATGCTGCTGAAGTTAAACCATTTGAGCCAGACATCCACAAAAGAAAATCCTGCCTGTTCCAGGCGCCTGAAATGGGTTTTCAAAGTATCAGGCACCAGCACCTTTTCCAGGGCATCCCGCTTCTGGCTGATTTCCAGGTCTGAATATCCGTTTTCCCGTTTGAACTGCCTGTAAACGTCCTGTTCAAGGGCATTGCCGAATGCATCAGGATGGACGGTTTTCTCCATGAGCAGCAGAACCCCCCCGGGCAGCAGCCCGGAAAATATCCGGCAGATGAGCCCGTCCCGCTGTGACACATCCAGAAACTGCAGGGTCAGGTTAACCACCACCACTGATGCGTTCGCAATTTTGACATCTTCCATGGATCCGCACACCAGATGGATTGCACCGCAAGGGCCGAATTGCGGCAGCCGCTGCCGGTACTTTTCCAGCATGGGCCAGGATGTGTCCACCCCCACCATGGCAAATGCCCGGTGCTGGAACTGTTCACAGATCAGCTGCCCCAGGTTGCCGTGGGAGCAGCCCAGATCATACATGCGGGTGCCTGTCTGATAAAACCGGCTGGCCAGCCTGGCCTGGCGATATATGCTTTCCCTGTAAAGGGGAACTGACCGCACCAGCATATCGTCAAACACTTTGGCCACCTTTCGGTTGAAGGCAAAGGGTTTGATCTGGTGCTGTTTTCTGGCAAATACCCTGTCACGTTCCATGAAATTGCATCCTTGATAAATTTTGCACAAACCTTATATCTGATTTGGCCGGATAGTGCAAGGTGCCTGTTCTGTCTGCCTTTCATTAGCCCTTGACTATCTTTGTTTCATAATGCTATCTACTGAACAAATGGTTTAAACTCCGGAGGAGGCATTACATGGAAATACTGGGCATTGATGTTGGTTTTGGATTTACAAAAGCCTATAACGGCAAAAATTCCGTTATTTTTAAATCCCTTATGGGGGATGCAGCCGATATCCAGTTCCAATCTTCTCTGGGAGATACCTCTTCCACCGCAAAACTGCATATCACCCTTGAAGACAAAACCTATTTTCTCGGGTCTTTTGCAGAACAGCAGTCCAATATACCTGAATTTACACTGGACCAGGAAAAACTGGTGGAAAATTATGTCAAAATCCTTGCCATTGCAGCAGCAGGCATATGTACTGACACAACCGGTCCCGTAAATGTGGTTACAGGATTGCCTGTGGGGTATCTGCGCCGGGATTCCAAACGGCTCAAGGAGATGATCCAGGGGGTGCATGAAATCACCTATCACAACCAGAACGGTGCAGATGTTACCCGGCGCATACATATTGACAAAATCCATGTTATCCCCCAGCCCATCGGTTCTATTTTCAACCTTATTTTTGATGAATACGGCAAGATCAAAAACAAAGAACTGGCAGTCCAGAAACTGGGGGTGGTGGATATTGGATTCAAAACCACCGATTTTTCCATATTCGACCATCTCCAGTACATTGAACGCGGATCTTCCACCATGGAAACAGGGATCTCCAAATGCTTTTCCGCCGTGGCCAACAAGCTGCGCCAGGAAAGCAATATCAGTATTGAACTCTACCGGATTTTCAAGTTCATGGAATCCGGCATGATCAAAATCCGGGGCAAAGAATACAATATCACCAACCTGAAAAAACGGGTATATTCCCATGCAGCCGCCGCTATTGCCGCAGACCTGAACCGGTTATGGGAAAATGACTGGGATATTGACTCCATTATCCTGTCCGGCGGGGGCAGTATTGAACTGGCTGATTACCTGATTCCCAACATTGAAGGAAATGTGATCCCCATCCCCAGAGACATTGATGCCAGGTTCAACAATGTACAAGGATACTGCAAGTTCGGGCAATATAAATGGCATGCAGCAAAAAACACGCCCCAAAAAGAGAATAACCAAGCCCCCCCTGCCGCCAAAAAATACCATGAGACGGACAATGAAACACCAACACCCCCCCAGACTGATTCTGACCCGGAAAGGGGAGACAAATCCGGCAAAGGCCTTTCCTGGCTCCGGCGGTAACCCTGGAAAGAAAACATGACTCCCCAGGATATGACCCGGCTTTTGTCCCTGCTGGCAGACGGCCGCATCAGTGTGGCAGAAGCACAAAAAGAGCTCACCTGCCCGGCGTTTGAATCCATCGGGTTTGCCAGCATCGACCATCACCGGACCCTGAGAAAAGGGTTCCCGGAAGTTATCTTCGGTCAGGGAAAAACCCGGGAACAGATTATCGGAATCCTGGAAAAAATGGTGCCCAGAGAAAATATCATTCTTGTCACCCGCATCGATCCTTCCACGGCAGAAGCCGTTCTTGCGCGGTTTGCACCAGCACAGTACCATGCAGATGCCAGACTGCTGTGCATCCAGAAAAAAGCGCCTGATATAACCGGAACCGGAACCGTTCTCATCATATCTGCCGGCACCTCGGATATCCCTGTGGCACAGGAAGCAGCCCTGACAGCCCGGGCCATGGGCAACCGTGTGGAAACCCTTTTTGATGTGGGGGTGGCAGGGATTCACCGCCTTTTTGCCCACCAGCAGATGATCATGGATGCCAGTGTGATCATTGTGGCTGCCGGCATGGAAGGGGCCCTGCCCTCAGTGGTGGGGGGGATGGTGGGAGCCCCTGTCATTGCCGTTCCCACCAGTATCGGATACGGCACAAGCTTCGGGGGGATGACCGCACTTTTGGGCATGCTTAATTCATGTGCATCCAATATCGCAGTGGTAAATATTGACAACGGATTCGGGGCCGGATACATGGCCTCTGCCATCAACCATGTGGCACAGACAAACGCCTGAAGTCAAAGTACCGGTTCAAAGCTTTTTTCTCATGCCCAGGGCATCCTTGTTTTCCGGATCCAGGCGAAGAATCTGGGCCAGGCACTCATCCGCCTCCAGGATGCGGTTTTTGCGCCAGTGAATTCTGGCTATTTCCATCTTGGCCCCTAAATGTCCTTTTTCTAAAGAATCAGCTGTTTTGAAATATTCCAGGGCCGTTTCCATATCCATGGTATCCCGGTGGAGTATGCCTGCCTTGAATGCCATCTGGCTGTTATAGGGGTTGTCCCTGAGAATATCGGCCATTTTTTCTTTGGCAAATGCAAATTCTTTGTATGCAATGCAGACGTCAATAATATTTTCTTTCATCTGCAACGCCTTTCCGGACCGGCCAAATATTTTTGAAAAAATATCCAGAGCCTCTTGGGAAAACCCCTGGCCCAGCAGTTTTCTGCCCAGATCCAGTCCCTTTTCAAAATACCGGTCGCTTAAAGCCAGAATCTCCAGATAAAGGGAGGCAGCTTTCTGGTACTGCTTTGTTGACAGGTAATAATCGGCCAGGTTGATCCGGGATGCTGTATCCTGGCGGTTGACAGCAATGGCCTTTTGAAGGCATTTTTCACCGATCCCGGATTTGCCCAGCTTAAAATGGAGCAGTCCCATTTTCCGTAATATCCTGGATGCAGAAGGTTTATTGACCAATGCCAGACGGATCTGCTCAATGGCCTTTTCCAGATTCCCGGCTTCTTCATATTCCCTGGCAGTCTGCAGATACCGGGTCGTGGGGTCCGGGTTATTGGCATTTTCCACCACCTGGCGGATTTTCTGATCCAGTGCTGCCAGGGTCAGTGGTTTGAGCAGATAGGCATCAATTTCAATTTCCGCCACCTCAGACACAATATCTCTTTCATTTTCTGCAGTCACCATGATCACCGGCATATCCCTGAGATTATTATCACTTCTCAGGTGGTGGAGCATTTCTGAGCCGTTCATCACCGGCATGTTCCAGTCAATGATGGCCAGATCACAGGGAGTCTGCCTGAGAATGGATAGTCCTTGTTTTCCATTTTCCGCAAACAGCAGATCCTTTCCGATATTCAGGCTGCGCAGCATTTTTCTGATGGTCAGGCGCATGCTTTTCATATCATCCACCACCAGGACAGACATGGTGTCAAGTGCAATCATTGGGCAGCCTCTCCTGAAAACAGTTCATATTCTGTATAAATTTTTTCATACCTCTTTTGAAGTTCAATTCTGTCTTTTTTTGCTGCATCCTGTTCCAGGCTTAGGGCAAGGTCTTTTAATCGGTCTGCATTGACATTGGCAGCAGATCCTTTGAGTGCATGGGCACAGGCACTTACCGCCTGGATATTATGCTTTTCAACAGCATCTGCCAGGTCAGACAATAGGTCCGGAGTCTCCTGGAAAAAGGATGCAAGAATTTCCTGAATCATGTCACCATCATGGCCGAACCTTTCCCATAACTGCTCTTGGTCAAAACGCATGCTGTCTTCCGCCGGCTGCCCGGAATCAGGATCTGGTTCAGCTGTTTTATCCGGATCAGCACCTGAATCTGCAAAAAGATACAATAAAATTTTTTTGGCCAGCACATCCGGCTGCACAGGTTTGGTGATAAAATCGTCCATGCCTGCGGCAAAACATTTTTTTCGGTCCCGCTCAAACGCATTGCCGGTCATGGCAATGATGGGTACCCGGCTCAGTTGTTGCTGATCTTCAAGATGCCTGATCTGCCGGGTGGCTTCATATCCATCCATCACCGGCATCTGACAGTCCATGAGAATCAAATCATAGGGGACCTGGGCATGTTTTTCCAGCGCATTTCTGCCATCTGCAGCCTCATCGATGGCATACCCCAGCCTGCTGATCAATGCCCGGGCCGTGATCCGGTTGGTTTCCATGTCCTCCACCACCAGTATCCTGTGGGCATGTTTTCTGTTTTCCTGGATACTATAGCGGGTGATGATGGGCACGGGATCTTTTTGAATGGTATGCGGCATTGCCAAAACCGTTCTGATGCAGTCTGCAAGCAGTACCTGGTCCACGGGTTTGCTTAAAAAAGCGGAAAATCCAATTTTTTCAAATTCACGTGCCTCCCCTTTCTGACCCACCCCGGTGACCAGAATCAGCTTCAAGCCGGCAAGCATTCCTTTGTTACAGATTTTTTCTCCCAGGTGCCGGGCAAACCGGCTGGTTTCCTGTACATCCATCAGCACCACGTGAAAAGGATGAAGGTCCTCTTCAGCTGACAGCAATCTGTCAAATGCATCTGGGCCGTCCACGGCCAGTTCATGGGCAACCCCCAGATGCTGAATCTGTTTTACCAGGTTTTTGGCTGCACCAGGAACGTCGCTCACCAGCAGCAGCCGGCAGTCAGAAACAGACAACCCCCCGGGATCCACCCGGATTTCCTGACAGGATGATTTTTCTAATACCAGGTCAAACCAGAAGCTGCTGCCCACAAGCTCAACACTTTCTGCACCGATTCGTCCCCCCATTTTTTCCACCAGCAGCCTGGAGATTGATAACCCAAGGCCTGTGCCGCCAAAGCGTTTTGTGGTGGAAACATCTGCCTGGTTAAAGGATTCAAAAATCCGGGTGATGGTGGCATCCTTGATGCCGATACCGGTATCTTCAACGGAAAAATGCAGCCCTGCCCGGGTCTTTTCATCAAAATTCAGGGTCACTGCCAAGGACACGCTGCCTGATTCTGTAAATTTGACGGCATTGCCTATGAGATTCAAAATGATCTGCCGCAGACGTCCGATATCCCCTTTCAGCAGCCTGGGAACCTGGGGGTCGATGTGCCAGGAAAAATCTATCCCTTTCTGCCGTGCCTGCAGTTCGGGCAGGGATACCATATCCCTGATGCCGATCTCCAGATCAAAGGGCCGGATATCCAGTTCCAGTTTTCCTGCCTCTATTTTCGACAGGTCCAGGATATCGTTGACAATGACCAGCAGGGCCTGGGCACTGTTGTCGACAATATCCGCATATTTGCGTTGGTCTTCGGTAAGATCCGAATCTTTGAGCACATGCATCATACCGATGATGCCATTCATGGGATTGCGGATTTCATGGCTCATGTTGGCCAGAAATTCATCTTTGATTTTCATGGCCTGTTCTGCATTTTCCGATAGCCTGATCAGATCTTTTTGTGTTTTTGTCCGGGCTGTCTGTTCCCGGATCAGATCCTTTTGCATCTGATCCAGGACAGCTATTTGCCGGTTATGTACATGAACAACAAAAAACACGCACAAGCAGAAGATTACAAAAAAGCAAATAAACACTGCAGCCCAAAAAAGATAAACAGCCAGAACCATGCCGGCAGCCGCCAGCACCATGACCAGGATACAGAAATTGAATTGATTGTTTTGTAATTGTATCTTCATAAAAGGTTTTCAAAACTATAGCCAATCCATGCCCGGGTTGTCAAATTTAATTGCCTCACCCCAAATTTTTTTCTTGACAGAAAAAAAATTTATATATAATAAATTAATTTTAAGGAAAGTGAAAATATTATGATACCCGGTTTTTTGACCATACTGCTAGTCCTCATTATTATCGTGGAGGTGATTATTGACACCTCCGTACGAAGGGGCTCCTAGTGGCATAACCCAAGTTTGACGTTAAAAGCCGTTATCAGCCCCGAGGGGCAGATAACGGCTTTTTTGCTTTTAAGGAGATGACCATGCGAAGCCACATTGCAACAAAAGGGGTACAAAGAGCCCCCCACAGGAGCCTGATGAAGGCACTGGGCCTGACAGACAGGGAAATCAGCCAGCCGCTCATCGGTATTGCCAACGCTGCCAATGAACTCATTCCCGGCCACATGCACCTGGATACCCTGGTCAGGGCAGTAAAAACCGGTATCAGCATGGCCGGGGGCACGCCCATGGAATTTTCCACCATCGGGGTGTGTGACGGTATTGCCATGAACCACGCAGGCATGCATTATTCTCTGGCTTCCCGGGAACTGATTGCAGATTCCATTGAAGTGACTGCCATGGCCCACCCGTTTGATGCCATTGTCATGGTGCCCAACTGTGACAAGATTGTGCCCGGCATGCTCATGGCAGCAGCCCGGCTCAATATCCCGGCCATTTTCATCAGCGGCGGCCCCATGCTGGCCGGCCGCAGCCCGGTTGACCAGAAACAGAAAATCGATCTGGTGTCGGTGTTTGAAGCAGTGGGTGCTGTGCGGGCCGGCCGGATGGATGAAAAAGATCTGGCTGCTGTGGAGGACTGTGCCTGCCCCACCTGCGGATCATGCGCCGGCATGTTCACAGCCAATTCCATGAACTGCCTCACCGAAGCCATAGGCATGGCCCTGCCCGGCAACGGCACCATACCGGCCCCCATGTCCAAACGCATCCGTCTGGCCAAACAAACCGGCATCCAGATCATGGCTCTGCTGGAAAAAAACATCACCCCGGACAAAATCATGACACCCAGGGCATTCATGAATGCCCTGACTGTGGACATGGCCCTGGGATGTTCCACCAATACCGTGCTGCACCTTGCAGCCATAGCCCATGAAGCAGGTGTCCCCCTGGATCTGTCAATGATCAACCAGGTGAGTGAAAAAACCCCGCATATCTGTTCTTTGAGCCCGGGGGGGCCGGACCATATCCAGGACCTGGACCGGGCAGGCGGCATCCAGTCTGTGATGAAGGAGCTGGCAGACCACCATCTGCTTGACGTATCCTGTCTCACCGCCACCGGCTGCTCAGTTACAGAAAACCTTGCCAAAATCAGGGTGTTGGATCCGGCAGTCATCCGGCCTGTGACTGATCCCTACCATATCCGGGGCGGACTGGCGGTTCTTTTCGGCAACCTGGCACCGGAAGGGTGTGTGGTCAAGCAGTCGGCTGTGGTGGAAGAGATGCTGGTGCACCAGGGACCGGCCCGGGTGTTTGACTCGGAAGAGGATGCCACCGCCGCCATTTTGGGGGGAAAAATCAATCCCAAAGATGTGGTGGTGATCCGGCATGAAGGCCCCTCCGGCGGACCCGGCATGCGGGAAATGCTCACCCCGACCTCCGCCATCGCCGGCATGGGCCTCGGGGCTTGCTGTGCTTTGATCACAGACGGCCGGTTTTCCGGCGGCACCAAAGGGGCCTGCATCGGACATGTGTCTCCGGAAGCTGCCACAGGCGGTCCCATGGCAGTGGTGATGGAAAATGATATCATCAAAATTGACATCCCGGCCAAAAGCATTACGCTGATGGTTGAGAAATACCAAATCCAAGAGCGGTTGGCCCGGTGGGTCAAACCGGAACCCAAAATCACAAAAGGCTATATGGCCCGGTATGCCCGGCAGGTATCTTCCGCCGGACAGGGAGCCATTATTCAATAATGAAACAGGAGATTACAATGAAACTGACAGGGGCCCAGATTCTGGTTAAAATGATAAAAGCCCAGGGGGTTGACACCATATTCGGATATCCCGGCGGGGCCACCATCGACATCCATGATGAAATTGTCCGCCATGATGATCTGCGCCACATCCTGGTGCGCCACGAACAGGGAGCGGTACATGCAGCAGACGGCTATGCCAGGGCGCACAAGACCACAGGGGTTGCCCTGGTCACCTCCGGGCCGGGGGCCACCAACACCGTCACCGGTATTGCATCTGCCCATGCAGACTCCATTCCCATGGTGGTTTTCTGCGGCCAGGTGCCCACAGGGCTCATCGGCAATGATGCGTTCCAGGAAGTGGATATTGTGGGCATCACCCGGCCTTGCACCAAGCACAACTATCTGGTGAAAGATCCGGACAGACTGGCAGCCACCATCCAGGAAGCGTTTTACATTGCCTGTTCCGGCAGGCCCGGTCCGGTCCTGGTGGATCTGCCAAAAGATATCCTCCAGGCACAGATCGATTTTCAGATGCCAGACGAAACCCGCCTGCGGTCCTACAAACCCAACTATACCCCCAATAAAAAACAGATCGCAAAGGTGGTGCAGATGGTCAAGGATGCCAGAAAACCGGTGATATTTGCCGGCGGCGGGGTAATTTCCTCCCGGGCGTCAGAAGAGATCACCCGGCTTGCACAATTGGCCCGCATCCCTGTGACCACCTCCCTTATGGGTCTGGGGGCATTTCCGGGAACAGACCCCCTGTGGCTTGGCATGCTGGGCATGCACGGAACCTTCCGGGCCAATATGAGCATGGGCCACTGCGATCTTATCATAGCCGTGGGGGTGAGATTTGATGACCGGGTCACCGGAAACATCAGCAAATTTGCCCCCCATGCCAAAATCATTCAGATCGATATCGATCCCACCTCCATCCACAAAAACATCCCTGTACAATGTCCTATTGTGGGAGACTGTAAAACCACACTGGAACATATTCTGGCCCTCATGGAAAAACAAAATCCCGAACAATTGGCTGTGGAGCGGGACTTGTGGCTGGAGCAGATCGACCAGTGGAAACAGACCACCCCCCTCAAGTACGACCAGAAGGCAGATGTTATCAAACCCCAGTTTGTGGTGGAAAAGCTGTGGGAGATCACCAAAGGACAGGCCATCATCACCACAGAGGTGGGCCAGAACCAGATGTGGGCGGCCCAGTACTACCACTTTGACCTTCCCAACCATTTCATCACCTCCGGGGGACTGGGGGTCATGGGGTTCGGCCTGCCGGCTGCCATCGGCGCCAAGGCTGCCTGCCCGGACAAACTGGTGGTGGACGTGGCAGGGGACGGGTCCATTCAGATGAATATCCAGGAACTGATGACGGCGGTTGAAAACTGTCTGGATGTGAAAATCGTCATTCTCAACAACCGGTTTCTGGGCATGGTGCGGCAGTGGCAGGAATTTTTCTACAACAGGGCCTATGCCTGTACCAATATCGAAAATGCCCCGGATTTTGTAAAACTGGCAGAAGCATACGGCGCTGCAGGGTTCAGGTGCACAGACCCGGCCTGTGTGGAAGAGACTTTGCGCAAAGGTCTTGACACGCCCGGAACGGTGATCATGGATTTTGTGGTGGAGCGGGAAGAATCCGTATACCCCATGGTGCCGGCCGGCGGCGCCCTCACGGAAATGCTTCTGGTATAAGGGTTTTGATACAACAATTGTAAGGGAATAATAATGGAAACCAGCAGATATTTACTCTCAATTCTCGTGGACAATGAACCAGGGGTATTGTCCAGGATTGCCGGCCTGTTTTCAGGCAGGGGCTTTAACATCGATTCCTTGAGCGTGGCCACCACCGATGATCCGGATGTGTCCAGGATCACCATGGCCACCACCTGTGATGCCCAGATTATCGAGCAGATCAAAAAGCAGCTTCATAAGCTTATCAATGTAATAACGGTAAATGACCTTACCGAAAAAAAATATGTGGAACGGCAGCTGGCCCTGGTCAAGGTCCATGCCAAACCGGAAAAACGGGCTGAAATTCTGCGCATTGTGGATATTTTCCGGTGCCGGGTCGTGGATGTGGGGCATGCCCACTACACAGTTGAGATCTCAGGAGACAGCGGCAAGCACCAGGCGTTTTTGTCTTTGTTAAAACCCATGGGCATCATTGAAATTGCCAGCACAGGGGCCATTGCCCTGGCAAGGGAGATGGGGAAATAAAATGGATTCAGTAAAATTATACGACACCACCCTCAGGGACGGAATGCAGGGGGAAAACATCTTTTTTTCTCCGGAAGACAAAATAAAAATTGCCAGAAGGCTGGATGACACCGGCATCCATTATATTGAAGGCGGATGGCCCGGTTCCAACCCCGGAGCCGTCCATTTTTTTGAACTGGCACAAAAGATCTCCTTTAAACATGCACAGGTGGCGGCCTTTGGCGCCACCCGGCGGCCCGGCACCACCTGTGACACAGATGCCAATCTTGCCGCACTCATTGATTCAGCAGCCCCGGTCATCACCATTTTCGGCAAATCCTGGGACCTGCATGTCACCCAGATAATGGACAACACCCTGGAAGAGAACCTGGACATGATCCGGCAGAGTATAGCCCACCTGCTCTCCCATGACCGGGAAGTGATGTATGATGCAGAACATTTTTTTGACGGGTACAAAGCCAACCGGCAGTATGCCCTGGAGACGCTGGCAGCGGCCCTGGAAGGCGGCACCCGCACCCTGGTGCTGTGTGACACAAACGGCGGGTCCATGCCCTGTGAAATCGATGAAATCGTCCGTTCTGTGATGAACCACTTCAAGGACTACCCCGGGATCTGTTTCGGCATACACACCCATAACGACTGTGCCATGGCCGTGGCCAATGCCATCAATGCCGTGCATGCCGGTGCCGCCATGGTCCAGGGCACCATCAACGGATATGGGGAACGCTGCGGCAATGCGGATCTCACCGCCATCATTCCAATCCTGGCCCTGAAGATGAAAAAAAAGTGCATGTCTGAAGAAAACCTGAAAAAATTGCTGAACCTGTCCCGGTTTGTCTCGGAAACCGCCAATGTGCCGCCCGTAAGCTCCCGGCCCTTTGTGGGAAAAAGCGCTTTTGCCCACAAGGGCGGGGTCCATGTTTCCGCCATCATGAAAAAGCCCAAAGCCTATGAGCACATGGACCCGGCACAGGTGGGCAATGTGCGCCGGGTGCTGGTGTCCGAGCAGTCAGGCAAAAGCAATATCATCTACAAGGCAGAAGAACTGGGGGTGGACCTGGGGGATGATGCGGTCAAACAGCGGCAGATTGTCTCTTCCATAAAAGATTTGGAGGACGACGGGTTTGAATTTGATGCAGCCGAAGGGTCTCTCAAACTGATCATGGAAAAACTCACCGAACAGTATAAAAGCTATTTTGACCTGGAATCCTTCCGGGTGGTGGTGGAAAAGGACAGGGAAAAACCGTGTTATTCCCATGCCATGATCAAAATCCGGGTGGGAAAAACCACTGAAATCACCTCGGCGGAAGGTGACGGCCCGGTATCCGCTTTGGACAATGCCCTGCGAAAAGCCTTGTCCGCCATGTATCCCCGGATCAGTGACATGCACCTGGTGGACTTCAAAGTCCGGGTGATCGATGGGTCTGACGGTACCGATGCCAAGGTGCGGGTGCTCATAGAATCCAGGGACACGGACAATCTTTTCACCACCATCGGGGTATCAGAGGATATCATTGAAGCCAGCTGGCAGGCCCTGGCTGACAGTTTTCAGTACAAACTTTCTCTGGACCATAAAGACACATGAAACTCCGGCCGCACGAACAGGCCCTGTAAACCAATATTTTAAAAAAAGGCTACCATCATGAATGACAACAAACGCATTATCATATTTGACACCACCCTGCGGGACGGGGAGCAGTCCCCCGGGGCCAGCATGAACCAGGCGGAAAAACTGCGCATCGCCACCCAGCTGGAACTGCTGGGCGTGGATGTGATTGAGGCTGGGTTTCCCGCCGCATCAGACGGGGATTTCGAAGCGGTAAAAAAAATAGCCGGCAGCCTGAAAAAAGCCCAGGTGGCTGCCCTGTGCCGGGCTGATGAACATGATATCCGGCGGGGATGGGATGCTGTCAAAAATGCTGTCAATCCCAGGATACACACATTCATCGCCACCTCGGAACTGCACATGAAATACAAGCTGCAGATGGAACCTGCTGATGTGCTGCGCCAGGCAGTGGAAGCGGTGAAACTGGCCGCATCTTTCACCGGCAATGTGGAATTTTCCGCAGAAGACGGTTCCAGATCTGACCCGGATTTTTTATGCACGGTATTTGAATCGGTCATAGATGCCGGCGCCACCACCATCAACCTGCCGGACACGGTGGGGTATGCGGTTCCCGAAGAGTTCGGGCAGCTCATCGAATATGTCATTGCAAACACCTCCAATATCGACCAGGCGGTGCTGTCTGTCCACTGCCACAATGACCTGGGGCTTGCCACTGCCAACACCCTGACGGCCATCCAGAAAGGGGCCCGCCAGGTGGAGGTCACCATCAACGGCATCGGAGAGCGGGCAGGCAACACCTCCATGGAAGAGGTGGTGATGTCTTTGAAAACCCGGCCCAATTTTTTCAGCCATACCACTGGCATTGACACCACCCGGATTTATCCCACCAGCCGACTGGTGAGCATGATCACCGGTATTCTGGTCCAGCCCAACCGGGCCATTGTTGGTGCCAACGCGTTTGCCCATGAAGCCGGTATCCACCAGGACGGGGTGCTTAAAAATCCCATGACCTATGAAATCATGAAACCGGAAGCCGTGGGCATCACCAAAAACAGCCTTATCTTAGGCAAACATTCCGGACGTCATGCCCTGGCTGCCCATATCCGCACCATGGGATACGACCTGTCTGAAGAAGAGATCAATCTTGTTTTTAAAAAGTTCAAAAACCTGGCTGACCGCAAAAAACAGATTCTGGATGAAGATATTGAAGCCCTGATAAATGAAGGTGTATTGCGGACACCAGAAGTCTTCGGCCTTGAATATATCCATGTGCTGTCAGGATCCACGGTATTTCCCACCGCCTCGGTTCAGCTCAAGATCAATGGCCGTCTGGTACAGGGTGCCCTGGAAGGCACCGGCCCCATTGATGCGGTTTACAATATTATCTCCAAGCTCACAAACACCAAGTCCGAGCTGCTCAGATTTACCATATCCGCACTGACAGAAGGCACCGATGCCCAGGGAGAGGTTACCGTAAGACTCAAGGAAGACGGCATGGTTGCCCTGGGCAAAGGGGCTGATCCCGACATTATCACCGCTTCTGCCTTGGCCTATCTCAACGGTCTCAACCGCCTGGAATACCTGAAGGCCCATCCACCCATGGAAGCAGGGGTTCTGTAAAAGGAATAAAACACCATCATCTGGCCCGGTATTTGCTTTGATACAGGGGTATGGAAAACACACCGACATCCATCAGTGGAATCATCATACCCGCTTCCTGGGATACAGACGGTTCCATACTCACCACCGCCATCGTGACCTTTGATGAGGACACCTTTGCTGTGGCAGACACCGATTCCGGCAGGGTACTTGCACACCATCTGCGCCAGACGGTTACAGCCACAGGCTGGATAGACATTCAGGGATCTTCTAAAACAATACAGGTGGAAAATTTTTTCATCCATGGGCCGGATGATGTGGCACAGCGCACCAATCAATGATTGACACAACCTGTGGTTGCTGTTAAAAAAACACAGATTTTTGCTCTGTTCAGCTGTGCCTGTTAGAGTACCTGCCAGATCATTGTTTGCAAGGAACCCGCATGAAAGACATATTGGTATTAACAGAGACCTTAGATGATTTCACCCTGATATCCCGGGTTCTGGGAGATGGATTTACCATAAGGCATGCCGCAGATCTTCTGACAGCAGAAACACTGCACAGCCAATCACCTTTTGACATGATCATGGCAGATATCTTTGTGCTGGAAAAATATCCTGAATCCGGCACATTCCAGTTTTCAGAACATCCCTTTGTTGCAGCCAACCCGTTTGTACAATTTGTTGTTCTATGTGATAAAAACAACCTCACAACCGCATTGGCAGCGGTAAAAGAAGGGGCTGCCGGGTACCTGCTTTCACCGGTCAGAAAACGGGATGTACAGCTGCTTTTACAGTCGGTCACACGGGCACTTTCCAGGGATTTTGAACTGGATTATCTGCGGGACCATTTCTGGAAAACCGAATGGCTGGATGTTATTCAGTCAAAAAATCCCTGTATGAAAAAAGTATATGAAAGTATCAAGTCCGTGGCCCCCACCATTGCCACAGTGCTGCTGCTGGGTGAGACAGGTACGGGCAAGGGTATGACAGCCCGGCTGATTCACTGGCACAGCCAGCGGTTTGACAAACCCTTTATCGAAGTCCACTGCGGTGCCATACCGGATACCCTGATTGAAAGTGAACTTTTTGGGCATGAAAAAGGGGCGTTCACCGGGGCAGACCGCAGAAAACCCGGAAAATTTGAAATGGCCAGGGGCGGCACCATTTTTCTGGATGAAATCGGCACCATCACACCGGCTGCCCAGATCAAACTGCTCCAGGTCCTCCAGGACGGTGTTTTCAGCCGTATCGGCGGTGATATGCCTTTGCAGTCTGATGTCCGGATCATTGCAGCTACCAATGCAGATATCTTTGAACTGGTAAAAACAGGACACTTTAGAAAAGATCTGTATTACCGGCTGAATATTTTCCCCATTGAGATTCCGCCGCTCCATGACAGGCGTGAAGACCTGCCCTATCTGTCTGATCTTTTTGTGAAAAATTTGAATATCAAATACAAAAAGAAAATCAGCGGCATACACCCGCTGGTGATGGAAAAATTTGCACGCTATGACTGGCCGGGAAACATCCGTGAGCTCGAAAATATCATTGAACGGGCCTATATCCTGGAGCAGTCTTCCCAGCTGATGCCCCACAGCTTTCCTCTGGAAACCATGCCGGACTGTGATTCTCCTGTTCCAGACGATGATGCCGGCACCACTCTGGCGAAGGCAAGGCAGCATGCCATTGACCGGTTTGAACAATCCTATCTCACTGTCCTGCTGGGACAGGTCCAGGGCCGCATTGACAGGGCGGCTGACAGGGCCGGAATCACCCCCAGGCAGCTCAACCGGCTTTTAAAGCGCCACCACTTAAATAAAAATGACTTTAAACCCGGAAAAGACGTGTGATGTCTGAAAGACGGCCTGAAAAAATCTACTTCAAGACCTCACATGTCAGGTTTCATTGGTGACCGTAGCATCTCTGCCGGACATTAATTGCTGTGCATTTTTCCGGCAGGGATGCTGGTTAAAAAACTTTATCCGGCAAACCCTGCATCCGGCATTTCCATTATTGCAGGGATATTGCCCTGGAGCGCCTCCATCTTTCCCAGGGTGGCAGGCAGTACCCAGGAAATATAATATTGGGCGGTTTTCACCTGTCCCTGGTAAAAAGCAGCATCCTTCTTTTTGGCAGTTTCAATTTTGGGCTGTGCAGCAACAGCCCGCCACAGTTCCAGCCAGGCCGTGACCACATCACCTGTGATATCCAGAAACGGATGGGCCACGGCAAAGGCATCCAGCACTTTTTCAGACATGGCGGTCATGCCCATGTGCATGGCCACCTCGCCGAGTTTATTGACAGCCTGCTCCAGCTTGACAGCCATATTTTTAAGTTCTTCCATCTCTTTTGCCCGGGCAATTGTCGTATTCATTTGCTTTAGCAGATCCATGAACGGTTTGCCTTTTTTTAACCCCAGTTTTCTTCCCAGCAGGTCCATGGCCTGGATCCCGTTGGTGCCTTCATAAATGGAGGTGATCTTGCAGTCTCTGAGCAGCTGTTCCTGGGGGTATTCCTGGATGAATCCATACCCGCCGAACACCTGCACCCCCTGGGTGCAGACCTCAAAGGCCCGGTCCGTGATATAGCCTTTCACCACAGGAATGAGCAGTTCAATCAGTCCCTGGTATGTATCTTTCTCCACATCATCTTCTGCCGTTAACACCTTGTCAAAACACAGGGCCGTATAATACATCAAGGCCCGCATCCCATCCACCTGGGCTTTCATGTGAAGCAGCTGGCGTTTGACATCCGGATGGTTGATGATGGGAACAGGCGCGGCATTCTTGTCAAATATCCGGGTCAGATCCACGCCCTGGATTCTCTGCCTGGCATAATTGACGGCATTGATGTAGGAAGCCGAAGCAAACCCGAATCCCTGGAGCCCCACACCCAGACGGGCTTCATTCATCATAACGAACATGGCTTTCATGCCTTTGTTCTCAGGCCCCAGAAGCTCACCTGTGCAGTTGCCTTTTGAACCAAAAGCCAGGGAGGCAGTGGCATTGCCGTGGATTCCCATTTTTTCTTCCAGCCCGGTACAGATCACATCATTGGGTTCCCCGATGGATCCATCTGCATTGATCTGGTATTTGGGCACCAGGAACAGGGAAATGCCTTTGGTGCCGGCAGGGGCTCCTTCAATACGTGCCAGCACCGGGTGGATAATATTTTCAGTGAGATCCTGGTCTCCACCGGATATGAAAATTTTGCTGCCGGTAATGGAAAAAGTCCCGTCTTCATTGCGTTTTGCCGTGGTGGTCAGATTGCCCACATCAGATCCTGCTTCCGGTTCTGTCAGGCACATGGTGCCGGCCCATTTGCCGGTATACAAATTTTTCAGGTATATTTTTTTTTGTTCATCCGTACCGAACTCCTCCACCAGCTTGCCCGCCCCGTGGGTCAGGCCCGGATACATGAGAAAGGCGCAGTTGGCTCCGGTAAACAATTCTCCGGCAGCCATGGACAACACCCGGGGCATGCCCTGTCCCCCGAATTGCGGATCATCACACATGGCCACCCATTCCCCTTCGCAGAACAGTTTATAGGCCCGGTGAAAAGATGAAGGTATGATCACCTTGCCATTTTCCAGGGAGCACCCTTTTTCATCACCTTCCTTGTTGGCGGGCAGCAGCTCTTTGACTGCCAGGTTTCTGGCCTCGGAGAGCACCATGTCCATGGTTTTTTTGTTAAACTCCTTAAACCGTTCATGGGATGCAAGCTCAGCTGCATTCAGCATCTCATGAAGTACAAATTCCTGGTCTCGTCTGTCTGCTATTAATTGTGCCATGGTATGAATTCTCCTTATTTATTGTTTTTTTATGCCGGTTGTAAACATTTCAAAAATCATGGACAGCCGATGGTCTGATGTGTCCTTGTCTTCTTCTCTGAACAGGCAGGACCAGGCTGCGGAATGCACGATATCTGCAAACAGTTCTGCCATGTCCCGGGCCGGGTAGGCCTTGAACTCCTCGTTGCAGATCCCCTGCTCAAGCATCTGTTCAAACAGGTGCACCATGCGCTCATGGAGGCGGTTTACCCGTTCATTGAGCTGGGGCATCCCCACACTGTCGATATTGCTTCGCTCTGAAATATAAATTTTCACCACATCCTGGTTATCCCTGTAAAACCGAGCCTGGGCCTTGAGGGCGGCCAGAAGCTTTTCCGTTACTGCCATCTCTTTTTTGTGTGCGATATCATACAAAATCCGTCCCAGTTCATGCACCCGTTCGATCACCAGGTCATGGTACATCTCTTTTTTTCCGGGAAAATACTTGTAAATGGTGCCAAGTGGATACTGGGCGGCCTTGGAAATATTTGCCATGGTGGTGTTGTGGAACCCCCCTTCAGCAAACATTTCCAGGGCAGCCGCCAGGATTTCCCGGCGCTTTCGGTTATCATCCCGTTGTTTTCTGGTCGGTCGGGTCATGTATCAAACTCATTGTTTCATTTTTAGAATATTCATTCTATAAACAGAATATTGCTTTTTGTCAATAGCTGTTTATTTTAAGAAAAATGAAAGGTGCATTTGAAAAGACTTTTTCCTGATGACACCGAATTGCGACATGAGTTTCTGCAAATCTTTCCTATGATGTATAACCGCAACAAGAGCATTTTTCAAAGGATCAGCGCTTTGCTATGTCCAGTTCGATAGATGAAATTTCCCGACGGTCTTTATATACAGGTAAGTTCAACGGTCATTTAACAAAACCGCCGGATATCACGCCATGGCACCGGCAGGCCGTGGCCACCAGACATGTTCCCTGGTGCCGGCCTATTCTGTCAGCCAGGTCAAACAGGTCTGCCGGCGCATACCCCCCTACCCCCGGCCCGAGCTGGCGGCTTTGAATCACAAAGGGAATGATATCTTGCACATCGCGTTCACCGATTAGTTCAAACATATCCTGCTTCCTGGGTTTTCCGGTCATCGTGCACCGGTCGTCCGGTTCAAGGCAGTTTGGGGGACACAAAAAACCGGCATGGCTCACATATATCTGGCTGGCTGTTCCCCGCATGGGGTTGGGCAGGTGACATGCAATCTCATCAGGCAGGGGCCAGGATAAAAGGCGGTTCTTTCCCAGTCTCAGACGGCACCACTCCCAGGCCAGGTGCACAGGTACTGCCGGCACCACCCAGTCCGGGCCCTGGTCACAAGTCATCCGGGTGAAAAGAAAATCCGCCCCGTCACCCGCATAAATGCTGCATCCCAGAGATTGTGCCTTTTCCAGACACTGCTTGTCCAGGTCCACCAGGGTTACTGCAAAGGATGGATGGGTCTGTTTGATGAGCCATTCTGCCGCCCTGAGCCCGAACCTGCCGCCTCCGATGATCCATACATGCTTCATGTCCGGGTTATCCTATGGGTATCCTGTATTTGTCAAGACTACTGTTCAGAAAATTCCTATTAAAATTCTCGGGGTGACACAGCATGCACCCCGAAACGTGCCGCTGCAATACCTGGCTGAAATTGAGATGGAAAATAATCTCTGACAAACAGCCGCTGAAACAAAAACTGATCCTGTTTCAACAGCAGATCAGTGAACTGAAACAGACGCTGACCCAGAAAGAGATGCAGTTTCAAGAACCTGTAAAATCATCGAGACCCGGGAGCAGCCTGATCTGGAAAATGAAACCATCCTCGAAATTATCAAAACCGGTTATACGAGTGAACAGGATGGCACTGTGATACGCAAGGCTGAAATGATAACGGCCCTGAATGCCGATGGATAGGATGTGGTTCATCATTGCCCGGCTTTGGCGTGTGTTAAAAAACCGGCCGCCCATGACAGGTGATTAAGCAATCCAGCAGACAGATCAGCCGGGCTAAGTCCGGGAAAGGCCTGGTCCAGGCGCATGACGAAATCTTTGTGGACCCGGTGTCTGCGGTACGCAGGCTCTCTGGGGGGATGAAACAGATACCGGTCCATGGCCTCCAGATCGGTGGATACCAGCACGGATGCGGTGTAATAGGCCAGGCCTTTGGAACGGTAGAAGCTGGAACCGCCCACCTTGCGGTTTTCCAGCACCAGATCGGAAATTCCGTCCTGACAGATCTCTGTCAGCCCCATGGATGCACAACCTTTTATCACCAGATTGTTACAGAAATTGAACAGGCGCTGGATACCGGCAAACCCTTCTGCCGGCAGGGCCATGGACACGATGAGGGTGCCGGGATCAAGGAACACGGCACATCCCCCGCCCCTCCTGCGGAAGACCGGGATGTTGTCATCCCTGCACAAGGGCAGCCGGATCTCTGTGTCCAGGTCACTGCCCCGGCCCGCCACCACGGCCGGGAATGCAAACTGATACACGGCAACCCCCGGTTGCCCGGTTGCTTTGACCTTTGCCAGCAGGTCCCGGTCAAATGCATAGTCTTTGACTGTGGAAGTCAATGCTGAATCCAATATCAAGGCATCACCGGTGTTTTTTCATCAGGTGGACCGATCCGGTCCTGGCGGTTTCCGCCGCTTCCATGATGGCTTCGGAAAAGGTGGGGTGGGGATGGATGCTGACGATGAGATCCTCCAGACAGGCCCCCATCTCGATGGCCAGATTTCCTTCGGCAATGAGTTCCGAGGCATGCTCCCCCACAATGGCCATGCCCAGAATCTGTTCAGAATCCGGATCTGACAAAATTTTCACAAACCCCCGGGTTTTGTCCACACTCTTTGCCCGACCCAGGGCGGTGAGGGGAAATTTTCCCACATTCACGGTAAGTTTTTTTTCCTTTGCACGGGTTTCCGTCAGACCGGTCCAGGCGATTTCCGGGCTGGTAAACAATACTGCCGGCACACTGACATTGTCATAGGCCGATTTTTTGCCGGCAATAACTTCTGCCGCCACCCTGCCCTGGCGCCCGGCCTTGTGGGCCAGGGCAGGTCCTGCCACCACATCGCCGACAGCAAAAATATGGGGCAATGATGTTCTGCACAGGTCATCAACAGCAATCCGTCCGGCATCATCCATGTCAATGCCCAGGGCAGAAAGCCCCAGGTCTTTTGTGTCAGGTTTTCGGCCTGTGGCGGCCAGCACCCGGGAAAAGGTATGGGTGATGTCCCCTTTTTTGGTTGCCATATCCACCTGGAACCCCTGGTCCTGTTTTGTAATCTTTGTGACCCGGGAATCGGTATAAATGCCTGCAAACTGCTTTTTGCA
Source organism: Desulfotignum sp. (assembly GCA_036351635.1). Taxonomy (GTDB): domain Bacteria; phylum Desulfobacterota; class Desulfobacteria; order Desulfobacterales; family Desulfobacteraceae; genus Desulfotignum. Next base: position 13,935 of record JAZBPL010000148.1, on the reverse strand, counting down.
CTGCCTGAGCACCACCTGGACCAGGTCATTGTCTGCGGCGGCCAGAAGCTGGGGGGAAAATTCCACCAGGGTCACCCGGCTGCCCAGCCCGGCATAGGCCTGGCCAATCTCAAGCCCGATATACCCGCCGCCGATCACCAGCAGAGACTCCGGGATCTCTGGCACCTCCAGGGCCTGTGCCGATGTCCATACTCCCTGGTCAAATCCTGTTTCCAGACCCTGGGGCAGGTCATTGATCCGGGAGCCTGTGGCAATTACCGCATTTTTGAACCGCACAATGGTGTTGGCCCCGTCCACATACACCTGGTCGGATTGGATGAAACGGGCATGCCCGTGAACCAGTTCAATGTCGCGGTTTTCCACCAGCCGGGCCACCCCGTCGGACAGCTCCGCAACAGTGGACTTGATATATGCGGCCAGCTTTTTGGCATCAAAGCCGATCTCTTTGTAAACAATGCCCATGTCCCCGGCTTCTTTGACACTGTTGGCGGTATTCACCACATGGATAAGGGTTTTGGAGGGAATGCACCCCTGGGTGAGGCAGACCCCGCCCAGCTTGTCATCTTCTTCCACCAGCACCACATCCTTTCCCAGGTCTGCGGCATGGATGGCAGCAGTATACCCCCCCGGACCACCGCCGATGACAACCACATCGGTATCATAAATCATTTCTCCCACAACCATTGCCCTGTCCTTTCACTGCATTTGTTTCAGATATGCGCCATGAAAACCATGGGATCTTCCAGCATCTCGACAAGATCCCTGACAAACCTGGCTGCCTGGGCACCGTCCGCCACCCGGTGGTCAAAGCACAGGGTCAGGGGCAGCATTTGGCGTATCTGGACCGCATCGTCTTTCACCACGGGTTTTTTCGCCACCCGGCCCATGCCCAGAATAGCGGATTCCGGATAATTGATGATGGGCAGCACATGGGTACCGCCGATGGCCCCCACATTGGTCACGGAAAAAGTCCCGCCGGTCAGGTTCTCCACCTGGATTTCACCTTTTTTCGCCTGTTGTGCCAAATGCCGGATGCGCATCCCCAGGGCTGCCAGGCTGTGCTGGTCAGCATCCTGAATCACCGGCACCAGCAGTCCTCTGGGGGTGTCTGCGGCAAATCCGATGTGAAAAAACTTTTTATGGATAATCTGCATGCTGTCTGTATCCACGCTGGCATTGAATGCCGGATATTTTTTGAGCAGGGCGGCTACCGCCTTGATCACAAAAGCCATCAACGTCAGATGCCCGCTGTGTTCTTTTGTGTCATCAATAGCGTGTGGGCCGTCTGTTTTATCGTTATATGCCCGGCGCAGGGTTTCCAGTTCCGTGACATCTGCTTCCTCCATGTGGGCCACATGGGGTACCAGTATAGAGGATGTCACGGTCCTGGCAGCAGTTTTTTTCCGTACAGAGCGCATGGGAATCTTTTCCACAGGACCCTGTGCCGCAAAATCCGGCAGCGGCGTCAGGGTCAGAAACGGGATGCCGGATGCCGGGACCATGTCATTTTTCGTACCTGCATCGCTGGCAGCCGGTCTGCTTTCAACGGATTCGGCTGTTTTTTCCGGTTTTTTTGCCGTACCCTTTGTACCCGCCCCGGCATCAGTACCATGGGTGTCATATTTCAACAGATCATCCGCCGTGACCCGGCCCCCGGGACCGGTGGCCGGCACCTCGTTGATATCGATATCCATTTCTCTTGCCAGGCGCCGCACTGCCGGTGCGGCAATCGCCCGGGCCTGGGAGCCCTGATTATCTGCTGACGTGTCAGCCGCTTTGACGTCCTGGCTGTCCTGATTGTTTTCTTTCTTGTTCCGCCCTTTTTGATTCCGCCCCTCTTTGTCCGGCACCCTGGATGACGGAGCATCATCCTTCGAGGTACTTGTCTCAGTGGATTCTTCTGTCTCAATGGTCACCAGCACCTGGCCCACCTGGACCATATCCCCGGGTTGTGCCCCCAGTGAGTAAACAACCCCGGTTTTCGGGGAAGGGATGGTCACGGCAGCCTTGTCGGTTTCCATATCGCACAGCGGATCATCTTCCTTTATCCGGTCTTTTTCCTGCACATGCCACACAAGCAGTTCCCCTTCCTGGATGCCCTCCCCCAGGTCCGGCAGTTTGAACTCATACATGGGTGCCTCCTTAGAAGTTCAAGGTCTCTGTGATGGCCTGTTCGATGTCGGAAACCTGTGGCAGATAAAACTGTTCTCTGGCAAACAAGGGCATGACCACATCATACATGGTCACCCGTTTCACCGGTGCCTCCAGGTACATCAAGGCCTGGTCATTGATCACTGCGATGATTTCCGATGCCGGGCCGAAGGAATGCTGGGCCTCCTGGACCACCACGCACCGGCCGGTCTTTTTGACAGAGGTCACAATGGTGTCTACATCCATGGGGGAAATGGTCAACAAATCAATAATTTCCGGCTGAAAACCGGTTTTGGATTTCACCGCTTCCACCGCCTTGATGGTATCTCTCATCATGGCACCCCACGAAATGATGGTGATATCCCTGCCTGTCTCCTTCACATGGGCTTTTCCGATTGAAAAAAAATTTTTCTCACTGTCCACTGTTTCCTTGAACGACCGGTAGGACCGCTTGGGTTCCATGAACACCACCGGGTCCGGGTCCTGGATGGCGGCGGTGAGCAAAGGTCCGGCATTGGCCGGGGAGGAGGGTATCACCACCTTTATCCCGGCAGTATGGGCCCAGTACACCTCCTTGCTTTCCGAATGGTGTTCCAGGGCGCGTACCCCGCCGCCATAGGGCATTCTCACCACCAGGGGCACAGTGAATTGTCCCCGGCTTCTGGTACGCATCCGGGCGGCATTGCCCTCCAGCTGGTGCATCATGAGATAGGAAAACCCGGAAAACTGCATCTCCACCACCGGCTTGAGCCCGGCCATGGCCATGCCGACGGCGGCACCAAGAATGGCAGACTCGGCAATGGGGGTATCCAAGACCCGTTTTCTGCCGAATTTCTCGTATAATCCGTCGGTCACCCGGAACACACCGCCGTTTACCCCTACATCTTCTCCCATAACAAGTACGGTATCATCTGATGCCATGATGTCGTGCAAAGCCGTATTCAGGGATGTCACCATGTTAATTTTGGCCATCTTCCCCCTCCTTTTCCAGCTGTTCAAGAAACCGGGCCCGCTGTGCTTCAATCAGATTTTCCTTTGTGCCGAACACATGGTCAAACGGAACATCCGGGGCAAACGGCTTCCGGGATTCAAACGCCTGGACCGCTGCATCGATCTGTGCTTTGCAGTCTGCTTCCAGCTGTTTTTGAAGGTTTTCATCCCAGATCCCTTTTTTCATGATATATGCTTTGAAACGGACCAGGGGATCTTTTACTTCCCAGGCCGCCACCTCCGCATCGGACCTGTACCGGGAAGGGTCATCAGCTGTTGTGTGCATGAGCATGCGGAAGGTCACCGCCTCGATCAGGGTAGGACCCTCATCTGCCCTGGCCCGGTCCGCTGCTTCTTTGACAGCCTGGTACACGGACAGGGCATCGTTGCCGTCCACCTGAATGCCGGGAATCCCATAGGCAATGGCTTTCTGGGCAATTGTCCGGGATTTTGTCTGAATTTTCAGCGGTGTGGAGATGGCATACTGGTTGTTCTGGCACAAAAAGATCACCGGTGCGTTGAGCACCGCAGCAAAATTCAGGGCTTCATGAAAATCCCCTTCCGATGTGGCCCCGTCCCCGAACATGGCCAGGACCACGGTGTCTGTTTCTTCCTTGTATCGGGATGCATAGGCCAGGCCCACGGCCTGGGGCAGCTGGGATGCCAACACAATGGATATCGGCAGGGTCCGATCGTTATTTTCGTTAAAATTGCCCTCTTCCCAGCCGTTGAAAAGGAGCAGGGAATTTTCCAGGGTTTCTCCCCGCATCAATCGGGCCCCCAGTTCCCGGTAGGACCCCACGAACCAGTCGGTTTCTTTCAACGCCAGGATGGGCGCACAAAAGGCAGCTTCCTGGCCCTTGTTCACCGGAATCGTTCCCAGCCGGCCCTGGCGCTGGAGATTGAGCATCCTGGCATCCGCCATTCTGGACAGGGTCATGGCCTGGTAAAGTTTTTTCAGGTCATCCCTGCTCAAGTCAGGCTCCAGGTCCGTGTCCACCTTTCCATTTTCATCCAGGATATGCAGTTGTTTTATACTGAAATCAGCAATGGTTTTTAACGGCATCTTACCCTCCTTTTTCCGGCTGTTACAGCTGCGGCAGCAGGGAAAGCTTTTAACCGGTGGTCTTGATCTTGGCAAACACCTCAGGTGTGGGCTTGGGGAGACCGGCAACCTTCCATGCTTTTACCGGATCGGGAAACTGTTCATAGTTGCACTCTTTGGGCTGCCCCACATTCTTGCACACCGCCCTGAGAATAGGAAACGCTTCAAACTTCTCATAATAATTGCGCATGAATTTGATAATTTCCATACGCTCGGTACTCAAGGGACATTCATCATCTATACCTTCTTTTTCCGCCAGAGCGCATGCGATCTCCTCGGTCCAGGAACGAAAATCCTTGAGATAGCCTTCTTCGTCCAGATGTAATTCAAGATCCTGGGTATTTACCATGGGTCACCTCCTTATATCAGGTTAAAATCTCCCCCGCCATGATTTCAGATAATCACGGCGGTGTGAAATCACTTAATAGCAAAATAAGCCCAAAAAATGTTTTGTAAAGAACTTACGTTTTGGAGAAGCAATGCATAACCTTACCCCGACTTGTGCCTGTGCAAGGTGAACTATATGCCCAGTTTGGAGTCTTTGGTGGTATGATAGTATCCTTGCAAGATGGATATTCTTTTCCCATGGCAGTTGCGTTTAACGCAGATTTTTTTTATAACCAGAATGAATATTTTGTATCAATTTCGGTATGCAAAACAGAAAGAAAAAATCATGCCATTAAAAACATATGTGGAGCAAGCCTGATATGACCGACAATTATGCAAAAATCGTTCAGGACAACCTGAAAAAACTTTACAGCGATCTGCCCGGGGATCTGGACCAGCGCCTTGCAGCCGACCGGGAAGCGGACAGGTTCATGTTTGATGCTTTTGGCCGGCCTTGTGTTATCACACCGGACCGCATCACCCTGGGCGGAGAAAATGCATCAGCCATACTGGGGATACTGATTTCACTGTATGCCCTGCATGCTGCCACAGATATCTGTGTAGCGTCACCCTTCCGGGCGTTCAAGGAATTTGAGGGCAGCATGCCCTATGCAGGGGCTTTTGTCACCCATACGGAACAGGTGCTGGTGCCCCATGTGCCGGCAGTCAAAAACCATCTGGAACATATTTCTTCCGCCCTGAAGGGAGAAAATCCTCCTGCGGAAACGCCGGGGGATATTGCCTTTGTGGTATATCCGCTGCCCAAAATCGCCCTGTGTTACATTTTATATGAGGCAGACGAAGATTTTCCAGCCGCAGTCACCTGCCTGTATTCCAATAATGCAGACCGGTTCATGCCCATGGACGGGCTGGCGGATGTGGGGGAATACACCTCCAAAAGAATCATCGATCTGGTCACCGGATCCCATGGATGTTGACTATGGCACTCTGCAGGCCCTGAGAAAGACCCATCCTGCCTGGAAGCTGCTGATGGCGGATCACAGCCCGCTCATTGCCGCATTTCTGCACAACACATTTATTGTCCCCAACCAGCGGCGGCTCTCCCGGGCAGACCTGTCTTCGGCGCTGGAAGATCTGCTGTTTACCCTGCGGGAAACTGAAGGAAAAGATGCCTTTCCCCGGTCGGCCCAGGCCTACCTGGATGACTGGGCCGGTGAGGACAAGGGGTGGCTGCGCAAATTCTATCCCCAGGGATCGGACGAGGTGCACTATGATCTGATGCCGGCGGCGGAAAAGGCCCTGGCCTGGCTGGAAAGCCTTATTCAGCGGCCTTTTGTGGGGACGGAATCGCGCCTGATGATTATTTTTGACCTGCTGCGCCAGATGGTGGAGGGTACGGAAAAAGATGTGCAGGTGCGGATCCAGGAGCTGGAAAAACGAAAGGCAGCCATTAAAAACGACCTGGCCCAGGTGCGGTCGGGCCGTATGGACATGCTGGATGACACCGCTGTCCGGGACCGGTTCCTCCAGGTGAGCCAGACCGCCCGGGAGCTGCTGGGGGATTTCCGGGAGGTGGAGTACAATTTCCGGCTGCTGGACAGAAAGATCCGGGAACAGATCACGCTGTGGGAGGGCAGCAAGGCCCGGCTGCTGGCAGATTTTTTCGGGGAACGGGACATGATTGCCGAATCCGACCAGGGAAAAAGCTTTACCGCTTTCTGGGACCTGCTCATGTCCCCGGCCCGGCAGGAGGAGCTTACCGGGATGCTGGAAAAGGTGTTTGACCTGGCAGCGGTCAAAGAACTTTCCCCGGACCGGCGCCTCAAGCGGGTGCACTATGACTGGCTGACCGCCGGCGAACATACCCAGCGCACCGTTGCCAAGCTGTCCGGACAGCTGCGGCGGTACCTGGATGACCAGGCATTCCTGGAAAATAAGCGTATCATGCAGGTGATCCAGCAGATCGAGACCCGGGCGGTACGACTCAGGGATCAGATGCCCCAGGGCAGCATTATGGAGATGGACGAGGCATCTCCGGACATTCATCTGCCCATGGAACGGCCCCTTTACAAAATACCGGTCAAACCCAGAATCACGGACACTGTTTCGCTGGGGGATGGATCTGACATCCCGGCAGACATGCTGCAAGACATCGTGTTTGTGGACCGGCCCAAGCTCAAAAAACGGATCCGCAACGCCCTGCAGACCAGAGACCAGGTTACCCTGGCCCAGATCCTTTCTGACTTTCCCCTGGAAAAGGGTCTGGCCGAACTGGTCACCTACCTGACCCTGGCTGCCGAGGATGACAAGGCCTGGTTTGACGATTCTTTGACCCAAAAGGCCGTGTGGACAGATACCGGCGGTATTGACCGGCAGGCCACATTCAACGCCGTAATTTTCAGCAGGTGACACCTATGGACATACCACAACCGTATCCATCTGACATCTCCCGCCCCCTGGTGGCATTGATGAAAGGGGTGGTATTCAAAGAAAACGACCCGGCCCTGTGGCACTTACTGGAGGAGGGCCAGATGGCTGTCCGGGACTATGTCCGGGTCATGGGCCTGGAACTGATGCTGGACACGGCCGAAGGGTATGCCTGGCTGGCCACCCGGGAACCGGAAGAAGGGGAAGACCCCCTGCCCCGCCTGGTGGGAAGACGGCAGCTGTCATATCCGGTGAGCCTGATCATTGCGATTCTGCGCAAAAAAATGGCAGAACAGGATGCAGCCGGAGAAGACCCCCGCCTGATTCTGTCGGTGGAGGAAATCATGGATATGGTCCGGGTGTTTCTGCCGGCATCGGGCAACGAGGCCCGTATGATGGACCGCATCAACACCCATCTGAACAAAATAGCGGACCTGGGGTTTATCCGGCGGCTCAAGGGCCAAAAGGATAAAATCGAAGTGATCCGTATCCTCAAGGCATTTGTGGATGCCCAGTGGCTCAGCGAACTGGATGACCGGCTCAAGCAATACCAGGATCATCTGTCTGACGACAGTGACACAGGTCCTGCCGGCGGCAGTGACACCGATCCGGCGGACTGCAGCGACATGGAAACAAAAAAGGGTTCCAGCCTTACCAGGGACGGAGGCGGTGGCTGATGGAACAGCAGCTGCTGGATTTTTCCGCGGATGATGCCCTGGCCGGATTCCGGCTCCACACCCTCGAGGTGTTCAACTGGGGCACCTTTCACAAACAGGTATGGCGCCTGGACCTGGACAGCCGCAACAGCCTGCTCACCGGCGATATCGGGTCAGGCAAATCCACGCTGGTGGATGCGGTGACCACCCTGCTGGTGCCGGCCCACCGGGTAGCCTACAACAAGGCGGCCGGTGCCGAAACAAAAGAAAGGTCCTTGCGTTCTTATGTGCTGGGATATTACAAGTCGGAGCGCAGCACCACCGGTCACGCCGCAAAATCAGTTTCCCTGCGGGATCACAACAGTTTTTCCGTGATCCTGGGGGTGTTCAAAAACACGGGATATCTTCAGGAAGTCACCCTGGCCCAGGTATTCTGGATAAAAGAGGCCCAGGCCCCGCCGGAACGGTTCTATGTTCTGGCGGACGAGGCATTGTCCATTACCGGGCATTTCAGCGGATTCGGCACCGACATCGGGCAGCTGAAAAAACGGCTGAAAAAAATGAAGGGGACGGCGGTGTTCGACACCTTTCCCAAGTACGGGGCCGCTTTCCGCAGGCGGTTCGGCATTGACAACGAACAGGCACTGGCTTTGTTTCACCAGACCGTGTCCATGAAATCGGTGGGCAATCTCACCGACTTTGTCAGGGAACACATGCTGGAACCCTTTGATGTCACACCCCGCATTGATGCCCTGCTGCATCATTTTGATGACCTGAACCGGGCCCATGCCGCCGTGCTCAAGGCCAAACAGCAGATCGAACGCCTGACCCCCCTGGTGGCGGACTGCGACAGGCACACGCTTCTGGTCCAGGAAGCAAGACAGCTGCGGGAATGCCGCGAGGCCCTGGCCCCGTTTTTTGCGGTGCACAAGAAGAAACTGCTCAAAAAGCGGATGGCCAGGTTAATTGACGAACAGGCCCGCCTTTCCCGCAAAGCCAAGGCCCTGGAGAGCGAACACAAAGAACAGATGGCCCGGCGGGATGACATCCGGCAGGCCATTGCCGAAAAGGGCGGCGACCGGCTGGAAAGGCTCCGGGCCGAAATAAAGCGGTTCCTGGACCAGAAACACAAGCGCCGGAATCAGGCACAGCGGTATGCAGACCTGGCACAGGATCTGTCATTCAAACCGGTGCGTACACGGGAAGATTTTGATGACAATGCCGCCGCCATCCAGGACCGTCAGCAGGCGTTGAAAAAAAAGGAAGCAGATCTCATCAACCTGCGCACCGAGCTTTCCATGAAGTTCCGGGATCTCAAAACAGACCATGACGAACTGACCGGAGAGCTGGCCTCCCTGTCCGCCCGTAAAAGCAATATCCACGCACGGCAGGTCGGGATCCGGCAGACATTGTGCCGCCATCTTGCCATTGATGAAAACGCCCTGCCCTTTGCCGGAGAACTGATCCAGGTCAGAGAGGATCACGCGCCCTGGGAGGGGGCTGCCGAACGGCTGCTGCACAATTTCGCCCTGTCTTTGCTGGTGCCGGAATCCCATTACCGTGCCGTGTCCGCATGGGTGGACAACACCTTTCTGCAGGCCAGGCTGGTGTATTACCTGGTGAGACCGCCATCGGGAAAAAAATCCTTTGATCTGCATCCGGATTCCCTGGTGAAAAAACTGGCCGTCAAACCGGACAGCACATTTTATGACTGGCTGGAACAGGAACTGGCCGCCCGGTTCAACTATGCCTGCTGTACAAAGATCCAGCGGTTTCACCAGGAACCCTGGGCCATTACGGAAAAAGGCCAGATCAAAGCGGCAGGACAGCGCCACGAAAAAGATGACCGCCGGGATCTCACAGACCGGTCCCATTATGTGCTCGGCTGGACCAACAAGGCCAAAATCCGTACGCTGAAACAGCAAAGCAAAGATCTGGAAAAACAGATACAGACCGCAGGCAGCGACATATCCCGGCTGGAATCCCGGCAGAAAACCCTCCAGGAACAGCTGTCCAACCTGATCCGCCTGGGGGAATTCCAGGATTTTTCCGACCTGGACTGGCAGGCGGCAGCCGAAGAGATCCTGCACCTGGAAGCGGAAAAACAGGAACTGGAAACCCGGTCCGATATCCTCCAGACCCTGGGACGGCAGCTGGAAGACCTGGAAAAACAGATGGATGACACGGAAAAAAGCCTGAAACAGGCCAGGGACGAACTGTCCGGAAACCGGGAAAAGCAGAACCAGACCAGGCATATGGCAGACACCTGTGAACAGGACCTGGCCGGCTGGGCCGCCATGGACACTGAACAGGCGACAGCCCTGTACCGGCAACTGGAATCCCTGCGCAAAAAAGAACTGCCTGCCCACACCCTGACCATTGAATCCTGCGGCAGCAAAGAAAGGGAATTGCGGGATCTTCTCCAGAACCGCATCGACAATCTGGACAAACGCGTCTCCACCCTGGCCGCCCGGATCATCAGGGCAATGCACGGCTACCGCAGAGATTTTCCTTTGGAGACCAGGGAAGTGGATGATGCCGTGTCTTCGGGTCCGGAATACCGGACCATGCTGGATCAGCTGCGCTCAGACAACCTGCCGGAATTTGAAAAACGCTTCAAGGAACTGCTCAACGAAAACACCATCCGGGAGGTGGCCAATTTCCAGTCCCAGCTGCTGCGGGAAAAAGAGACCATCAAAGAGCGTATCGAACGGATAAACCGGTCTTTGTCCGACATCGAGTACAACCCGGGCAGGTACATCGTGCTGGAAGCGGAACTTACCCCGGACATGGAGATCCGGGATTTTCAGCACCAGCTGCGGGCCTGCACCGAAGGGGCGCTGACCGGTTCAGAAGCGGATCATTACTCTGAAGCCAAATTTTTGCAGGTCAGCCGTGTGATCGAACGTTTCCAGGGCAGAGAGGGCATGGTGGACCTGGACCGGCGCTGGACAAAAAAAGTCACGGATGTGCGCAACTGGTTCGTGTTTGCCGCTTCAGAAAGGTGGAAAGCGGATCACAGCGAATATGAGCATTACACCGATTCCGGGGGCAAGTCCGGCGGGCAGAAGGAAAAACTGGCCTACACCGTGCTGGCGGCCAGCCTGGCCTACCAGTTCGGCCTGGAATGGGGGGCGATCCGGTCGCGCACCTTCCGGTTCGTGGCCATTGATGAGGCATTCGGCCGGGGATCCGACGATTCCACCCGGTACAGCCTGGAATTGTTCAAAAAACTCAACCTCCAGCTGCTCATCGTGACCCCGCTGCAGAAGATTCATATCATCGAGCCTTATGTGTCCTCGGTGGGACTGGTGTACTGCCCGGACGGCACAGAATCGCTGCTGCGCAACATGAGTGTGGAAGAATACCGGGACCGCAGAAAAAGGACGCAACCGTGACCGCCGCCTGGACCCGCATGAAAGATCTCAAAGACCGGCTGGAAAAAAAATGGGGCAAAGGCATATTTCTGGCCGAATGGATCACCCCGGAACATTTCACTCCCCTGCGCATCCCGCTGAAACATCCCACGGGAAAGGAACTGACCCACGATTTTGCAGCAGCCCGTGACTGGGTGGCACACTGGGTCTCCCATGAAAGCGCCCCGGACCGGCCCGGATTCACCATTGAATGGCATGATTTCACCCACCGGACCCTGGGAAAAAACCGGCTGCCCACAGCGGTGATATTTCCCACCCTGGCCGATGTCATCTCTTTTCTGGGAAAAACCCGGCAGGCGCATCGATTTCACACCCTGTTTCAAACTATTACTGCCCGGTTTCCCCAGCTGGCCGGACTGCTGCTGGACCACCCGCTGACCGTGCTCAAGCATGAACAGGTGTGGGAGGAGCTGCTGGCCATCCTGGACTTCATGACCGGTCATCCCCGGCCAGGCATCTATATCCGGCAGCTGGAAATTCCCGGGGTGGACACCAAATTCATTGAAACCCACAAGGCCTGGCTGGTGAAGCTGCTGACCTGTGTGCTGCCGGAAGCAGCCATGGATGACACAGCCAAAGGGCCGGCCGCCTTTGAAACCCGGTTCGGTTTTTTGTCCCGGCCCGCCCGGGTCCGGTTCCGGTTCCTGGATCCGGATCTGTCCATCATGGGGTTGTCCGACCTGGAAATACCGGCCGATGACTTTGCCCGCCTGCCTGTGCATCCGGATACCATCTTTATTGTGGAAAACGACATCTCTGCCCTGTCGTTTCCCTGCTTTCCGAACGCCCTGGTGATTTTCGGCCGGGGATACAGCCTGTCCGCCCTGTCCGAAGCCCGCTGGATGGCAGACAACCCTATCTGGTACTGGGGGGATATGGACACCCACGGGTTTGCCATGATCGACATGATCCGGCATTATTTCCCCCGAACCCGATCCTTTCTCATGGACGAGGCCACCCTGCTCTCTCACAAACCTCTGTGGGGCACTGAACCTTCCCCTGTCAATCGTGACCTGCCGTTACTCACGCCGGATGAAGCCCGGCTCTATGATGCCCTGCGCAACCATATCCACGCCCCGAACCTGCGCCTGGAGCAGGAACGGATCTCGTTTACCTTAGTACGCCGGGCCGTGGAAGATATCCGGGTGAAGGGTTTTTTCAGGCAATCTGCAAATTATTTATGATTTCTTCAAGGACAGCGGAAATATCAGATTACTGTTTCTGTCCTGATAATGGAATGAGTATGCTTTTTTATCAATTTTGTGACGTAAATCCAGATACTCTTTGAAAAAAAGGGTTGACTCATCAACGAAAACAATTTTTCCGCGTATAATCCCGATTTTGTCACTTCTAAAATCACTTGTGATTTCAGAAATCACAATGAAACCAGATATGGAGTATTCGTTGATGCTTTCGGTAACAGCTGCAAGATAGTCCTTAACAAACATATTCAATCTCACGCAAAGCCTTTATTTCTTGCAGAAGGGCTTCACGAAGCTTGATTTCCCCCATCCAGCTGATATAGTCCTCATCTCCTCCGGAAAGATCATCAGAGGTATATTCGGCCAGGAAATCATCCGAGGAGATACGATATTTTTTTTCAAATTTTTGGATCTCTTTTTCCGTTTTTTGAAATCCGATTTCTGTTCTCTTAACCCTGGCGGCTATCGCATCCTGAATGACCGGAATTATGTCATTTCTGTCGGATATTATCTGTAATTTGGTCATCTTTCCATCTCCCCAAGACTCCAAAAGTAAACGGTGCTTAATTTGCCGCAGTGCAACTGCAACCCCGGAAGCGGTTCGTCAACCGGATCATTAATGTAAATGATATCATGGATTTATCATCATGCAAACCTGATAGTTGTGAAGCCGCAGATGTTTTCACTTTTTTCAGATCATCCCTCTGGAAATTTGGTACGTATCGCTATTGACTGGATTAACTCCTGACTCCTGGCGGCGGAGGAAAGGTGTGCTTTATCAGGCGATACCAGTTCATGGTTTTTTGAATACACTGCCCCGGTAAAAAGCAAGTTTTTCCGCCGCAGGGATAAAGGGTTTGAGAATCTCTTTTTTTTCAGCAGATGTCAAAGGCGCCTGGTGTCTGCCGGCAAGGGCCATCTCTCTGACCTCATCAGGCGAACTGCACCCCGCAACAGCAAGGGAGATACCGCAGGACAAAGCAAACCGGATCAGCAGTTCTGCGGTTATGCCCGCATCCTCTGCAATATAGTGTTTGCCGCCAAGCACTTTCATGCCAATGACCGCGATCTCTTTTTTGCGGGCCGCCTCAAGGGTGTGGGTCAGGAACCCGCCGATGATCTCCTCCACCGGATTGACCGGCATCAGCACCGCGTCCACCGGCCACATCTTCACAGCCTGCGTGAGTATTTCGGGATCGTGATGGCCGGTCACGCCGATATGCCGGACCATACCCAGGTCCTTTGCTTCCAGAAATGCCTCCAGGGCCCCGCCTTTTTCTGAAATCAGGGCAAGATCTTTTTCATCCCTGACATCATGGATCTGCCACAGGTCAAGGTAGCCGGTATTCAGGCGGTCCAGGGTCTGCTGCAGTTCCGCCAGGGCGCCCTGCCGGGTTCTGTCGGCTGATTTGCTGGTGTGGAAGATGGATTCGCGTTTATCCTGGTGATCTTTCCAGAATGTGCCGTAGTAGATTTCACTGTCCATGTAGACACGGGCGGAATCATAATAGGTAATCCCCTGTTTTACGGCTTCTCTGATAACCGCAAGTGCCTGGTCTGTCTTTCCTGTGGTCCGCAGCACGCCTTCTCCGCCGAGCCCCACCCGGGTAATCTGTTTG
>JAZBPL010000147.1:0-17752 GCA_036351635.1 Desulfotignum sp. | reverse complement strand
TGTGAGGTGATCTCCCATATGGGGGGGCTGCATGCATTTATCCGATGGGACCGGCCGATGCTGACGGACTCCGGCGGATTTCAGTTTTTTTCCCTGGCAAAACTGGCAAAATTCACCGAAGACGGGGTGGCGTTTCAGTCCCATATTGACGGATCCAGCCATTTTTTCTCCCCGGAAAAAGCCGTGGAGATCCAGACCATCCTGGGATCGGACATCATGATGTCTTTGGACTGGTGCATGGGATTTCCGGCCACACAGGCCCGGGCGGAAGCAGCCCTGGAAAAAACCACGGCCTGGGCCCAAAGAGGCTATGCTTTCTGGCAGAAACAGGGGGGGCAGAACAACCTGTTCGGCATTGTCCAGGGGGGCATGTTCAAAGAGCTGCGCAGCCGTTCCGCAGAACAGCTGACACAGATCGATTTTTCAGGATTTGCCATCGGCGGTCTGTCTGTGGGCGAACCCACGGATATGATGTATGAGATGGCGGATCACACCCTGCCGCAGCTGCCCCCAGACAAACCCCGGTACATCATGGGGGTGGGCACCCCGGAGAACCTGGTGGCGCTGACGCAGATGGGGTGTGACATGTTCGACTGCGTCATGCCCTCCCGCAATGCCAGAAACGGCAAGCTGTTCACCGCCAGGGGAGATCTCAACATCCCCAATGCCAGGTTTAAATTTGACAAAAACCCGGTGGATGAGACCTGCGGGTGCTATACCTGCCGGAACTATTCCCGGGCCTATCTGCGCCATCTGTACAAATCTAAAGAATTGCTGGCCTACCGGCTCAACACCATCCATAACCTGTATTATTACCTTGACCTGATGGCAAAAATGCGCCATGCAATAAGAGATGACCGGTTTGATGCATTTCAGCGGCAGTTTCATGCAAACCGGGCACAGGGGGTTTGACCCCGAAGGAGTTGACTGTTATGCACGAAATGGGAATTGCCCAGGAGCTGGTGAAAATCGCACTGGATGCCCTGCCAAAAGATCTGGAAAACCCGCAGGTGGCGTCTTTGTCCCTGAAAATCGGAAAACTGTCTTCAGTGGTGCCCCACAGCCTGACTTTCTGTTTTGAGATCATCACCAAAGACACCCCGCTGGAAAATGCCCGCCTGGAGATTGAAACCGTGCCGGTGCGCATCCGCTGCACCGGCTGCGGTAAAGCGTGGGAAGCGGACACCCCGGTGTTTCAGTGCCCGGATTGTGAACAGAAAAAGATTGAAATGCTGTCCGGCCGGGAAATCGAGATTGTATCCCTGGAGCTTTTGGAATGATTGCCAAGTGTTTTTAATCCACATTGACGGATGTGTAAAAACACATTATTATATACTATTGCAATTTTTTGAATTAATTTGTTTAAATGACAAGAGCCCATAAAAAAAATCAGAAGATCAGGCAAAATCAAAACAATATCAAATTTCAAGATTTTATGTCCTGGCTTGAAGAAAATGGATTTGTGCTGCATCGTGTAAGCGGCAGTCACCATATTTTTGTTCATCCGATGATTGAAACCCCTGTGAATGCCCAAAAAAAGAAGGATGGAACCGCAAAAGCGTATCAAATTAAACAGGCCATTAAGATTATTGATGGAGAGTAAACATGGAATATACAGTGAAAATATTTCCCGATCCAGGGGGAGACGGGGATTTTATAGCTGAAATAGAAGAACTTAAAGGATGTTCTGCATTTGGTGAAACACCAGAGGAAGCGTTGCGTGAAGTAGAAACAGCCATGCAATTGTGGCTTGAAGCTGCAAAAAAATATGGCAAACCCATTCCCAGGCCGAAAAATAAAAAAAACAGTGAACCCAAAAAACGGTTTAATGTCATATTTCCAGCCTCTCTTCTTTCAGATGTGGATGAATACAGGGGGAAATATGGCATGAAAAGATCCGAGCTCCTTGCCACCGCCGTGGAGCAATTCATTGCATCAAACAGGAGACTTCGCTCAGGGCATTAGTCCTATATATCCAAAGTTGAAATCCAAATTCCACTGACACTGAAACAAAAAAGGTTAAATGATACATGGAAATCAAGATTCGAAAACAGGTGCTGGAAAAAAACCTTAGTGAGGCGGATAAAAATCGCAGCTACTTCAAAAAAAACAATCTGTTTGTCCTGAACATGATGTCCTCTCCCGGCTCCGGCAAGACAGAGACCCTGTGCAGAACCCTGAAAAGTCTGATGCCCGGTATCCGGGTGGGGGTGATTGTGGGCGATATCTGCACCACCAATGATGCAGACCGCCTGGCTGTCACCGGGGCCAAAGTGACCCAGATCAATACCGATCAGTTTGGTGGGGACTGCCACCTGGCTGCCCCGCTGATTGACACCGCTGCCCAAAAACTGGGATGTGAAGATCTGGATCTGCTGATTGTGGAGAACATCGGCAACCTGGTGTGTCCTGCGGAATTTGACATCGGTGAAGATGCCAGGGCCGTGGTGTTGAGTGTTACAGAGGGAGAAGACAAGCCCCTGAAATACCCCCTCATGTTCCAGGTGTCGGATGCCGCCATCTTGAACAAGGTGGATCTTCTGCCCTACCTGGATTTTGATGCCGCCCTGGCTGTGGATAACATGAAAAAAGTGCATCCCGGCATGCCGGTATTTGCTTTGTCCGCAAAAACCGGGGAAGGGCTTGAACCCTGGCTGGACTGGCTCCGGGATAAGGTAAAGGAAAAAACAGGTATATAAAATTTCAAACCACTTCACATACTTAGTTGTGAGGTATGAGGGGTGAGAAGGAAAGTTGCCTGGTTAACACCCTCATCCCTCAATCCTCATACCCCCAAGAGGAGGTGCCATGGAAAAAAAACGCCCCGCATTTGCCGGCACCTGGTATCCGGCATCGGCAGAAGCGTGTAAAACAGAGATTCAGAAATTTTTGACGGAAAAATCAGGGCCGGCCACAGGTGATTTTGCCGCCGGCATTGTTCCCCATGCCGGGTGGGTCTATTCCGGCTCCATTGCCTGCCGGACCATTGCCAGTCTTGTGCCCTCAGGGGAAGCTTCCGGGGATACCCCCGTGGATACCATTGTGCTGTTCGGTGCCCACATGCACAAACAGTCAGAGCCCTTTGTCATGACACAGGGGGCCATTGAAACCCCGTTTGGGGATATTGCGGTGGACGCTGATATGGTGGAAGCCCTGGCGGACAATATCAGCATCCGCAGGCGGTCGCCGCTAAAATTTGTGGATGAAAACACCCTGGAACTGCAATATCCGTTCATCAAATATTTTTTCCCGGATGCAAAAATTGTGGTATGCGGGGTGGCCCCCTCATTTTTTGCCCCCATCATCGGCACCATGGCTGTTGACACGGCCAATGCCCTGCAGCGAAGTATCCGGGTGATCGGCTCCACAGACATGACCCATTACGGGGCAGATTTCGGATTTACACCGGCCGGTATTGGAGAAACTGCCGTGGAATGGGTGAAAACAAAAAATGATGCCGATGCCATAGCGGCCATGAAATCAATGGATGACAAAGCCATTGTTGAACAGGGGCTGAACCACCACAACATGTGCTGCCCCGGGGCTGCGGCTGCCACGGCTGCGGCAGCAAAAAAAATGGGCGCAACCAGGGCACATCTGCTTGATTACGCCACAAGTTTCGACAAAACCCGGGCAGATTCCTTTGTGGGGTACACCGGCCTGCTGTATGGGCGAAATTGACGGTTTTTTTCTAAGAAGATCCGGATGCTGTGACGGCAATCGCCCGCCGGATGCGAAAGACGGTTTTGTCTTTTCCCAGGGCCAGCAGCATTTCGAAAATCCCCGGGCTCACTGTGGTGCCGGTGATGGCCACCCGCAGCGGCTGGGCAATTTTGCCGAATCCAAGATCCCAGTCTGCCATGATCTTTTTGAAGATCTCTTCCAGATTTTCCTGGGTAAAGTCAGTCAGGCTCTCAATGGCATCTGCGGCCCGGGTGAGGATGTCTGCAGTATCCGGGGTAAGGAACTTGGCAGCAGCTTTCTCATCCAGTTTTGGTGCATCAACATAATAAAACCGGGCCGATGCCGCCATTTCCACAAGGGTTTTGCTTCTGGGCTGCAGCGTTGCAATCACCTTGTGGGTAAAGGTGTCATTTTCTGCTGCAATGTCCCGGTCCTTTAAAAGGGGCAGCAGTGCTGGTGCCAGTTCCTGTGCTGATTTTGCCTGGATATGCCTGGCATTCAATGCGGTCATCTTCTGCATGTCAAACATGGAGGCAGACCGGCCCAGGTGGGCCAGGTCAAATTTTTCGATCAAATCTTTTCTGGTAAAGAACTCCTGGTCCCCGTGGGACCATCCCAGCCTTACCAGATAGTTGATCACCGCATCCGGAAGATATCCCATTTTCCGGTATTCTTCAACGGACATGGCCCCGTGCCGCTTGCTCAGCCGGGCTTTGTCCTGTCCCAGCACCATGGGCACATGGCCGAACACCGGCAGGTCCGCGCCCAAAGCTTTATAAATGAGGATCTGCTTGGGGGTGTTGATCAGGTGGTCGTCTCCCCTGATAATGGTGTTGATGCCCATGGTTATGTCATCCACCACCACAGCCAGGTTGTACATGGCAGACCCGTCAGAGCGCTGGATGATAAAATCATCCATTTCAGCGTTCTGAAAAGCGGTGTCTCCCTTGACCATGTCTTCCACCACGGTGACACCGGTATCCGGGGTTTTCAGCCGGACCACGGTATTGTCTGATCCGGGCAGGCCGCGTTCCCGGCAGCTGCCGTTGTACATGGGTTTGAGGCCTTTGGCCCTGGCAGCCTCCCGCATGGCATTGACCTCCTCCGGGGTGCACGAACAATAATAGGCATGGCCGGAAGCCACCAGTTTTTCAATATGACGGGCATAAATGTCTTTTCTTTCGGTCTGGAAATAGGGGCCTTCGTCCCAGTCGATTCCCAGCCACTGCAGGGCGTTGAAAATAGCATCCACAGAATCTGCTGTGGACCTTGCTGCATCTGTATCTTCAATGCGCAGAATAAATTTTCCGCCGGTTTTTCTGGCATACAGCCAGTTGAACAAGGCGGTCCTGGCACCGCCGATGTGCAGAAATCCGGTGGGGGAGGGGGGAAATCGGGTGACAATGGGTTTCATGGTATCTCCTTAAAATGTATCTGTCTGTAAAATCGCGCCTTTAGGTACCATAAAACCGCCCGGCAGGCAATACCATATCCATCTTTGTTCCCTGATGGGGATTTTCAGGGTCACCGCATGTGAACACATGCTGTTCATCTGCTTGAGACCCGCCCCCTGGGCGTGTTGTGTGAACGGACCGTCAGAGCCGGAGGGGCCTGGTATAATATGCCGGGATGGTTTTCAGCCAGAGGGCGGGTTGCCGCTCTTCATTGTTATTATGCAGACAGGCCCCCGGAAGATCTCAGACCGGGCACAGGACACCAACAGGGGCGGGGTTCGGGCCTGAATGCTGCACAGAACCATTGAAATCCCGGCATGCTGATGGCAAATATGCAGTTGACACATTCACCAATTTGCGGTAATTAGGTTTGTTTTATTATCATAGAATGCAACCATGACATATAATGTGAATTAACCGGATACCGAGGAGAGACCAATGGCAGTACCAAAGCAGAAAAGCTCCAAGTCAAGGGGCAGAAAAAGACGGACCCATTACAAAACCCAGGCCCCTACCGTGACAAAGTGCCCGGAATGCCAGGAACCCAAACTTCCCCATACCGCCTGCCCTGAATGCGGTGCCTACAAGGACAGAAATATAAAATCAGAAGATGATGTATAATATCGGCTGCCGGGCAGAAAACAGCAAGGAGCAGGTTTTTTCATGACGATTGAAACCAAAGTAAAAAAGATAATTGCGGAAAAGATTCCTGATATTGACATTGAAGATGTGGTGCCGGAAGCCTCTTTGATTGATGACCTGGGGGCGGACTCTTTGACGATTGTGGAACTTGTCATGTCCATGGAAGAAATTTTTGCAATTGAAATTGATGACGATGCGGCGGAAACCCTCAGAACCGTTCAGGATGCCATCGATTTTATCAAATCCAAATCCTGAACCATCGGAAAATTTTCATGGACAGATCCATTATCATCGGCAGTGACCATGCTGGTTTTGAATTAAAGGAGAAAATACGCACCCATCTGTCTTCCAGAGGGCTTGCAGTGGAGGATGCCGGTACTTTCAGTGATGCTTCGGTCAATTATGTGGATTACGGCAAAAAAGTGGCCGCTGCCGTATCAGGGGGCAGGTTTGCCAAAGGTATTCTGATCTGCGGTTCCGGCATCGGCATGTCCATGGCAGCCAACCGGTATCCGGGGGTGCGGGCTGCCCTGTGTTCAGACCTTTTTTCCGCCATCATGGGCCGGCGGCACAACGATGCCAACATCCTGGTGCTGGGGGGACGGATCATCGGGGATGTCCTGGCCTGCGCCCTGGTGGACGGTTTCCTTGACACAGCATTTGAAGGGGGCAGACACCTGGACCGGATACGGTCCATGGACAGCCAGGACTGACCCCCCGGGCCTATTCAGGAACAAAACCAGCATTTCAGGCCTTGCCGGACGTAAAAAAGGAAGGGCACATGGCAGATCTTGTAACAAATGATCCCCAGATAGCAGCGATAATTCAAAAAGAAACCCGCCGCCAGGAATCAACACTCAACCTGATTGCTTCGGAAAATACGGTCAGCCGGTCTGTGCTGGCCGCCCAGGGATCGATTCTCACCAATAAATATGCGGAAGGCTACCCTTCCCGGCGGTATTACGGCGGCTGTGATTTTGTGGACCAGGCAGAAGATCTGGCCATTGCCAGGGCAAAAGAACTGTTCAGGGCCCAATATGTGAATGTGCAGCCCCATTCCGGTTCCCAGGCCAACATGGCCGTGTATTTCGCCCTGCTGGAACCCGGAGACCGGATCCTGGCCATGGACCTGACCCACGGGGGGCATCTCACCCATGGTGCGGCTGCCAGTTTTTCCGGCAGAATGTTTCGGTTTTCCCACTACGGGCTGTCTGCCGATACCCAGACCATTGACATGGGCCAGGTGGCAGATCTGGCCAAAACCTTTCAGCCGAAACTGATTGTGGCCGGGGCCAGTGCCTACCCCAGGATTATCGATTTTAAAGGGTTTGCAGATATCGCCGCATCCGTGGGCGCGCACCTCATGGTGGATATGGCACACATAGCCGGACTTGTGGCAGCCGGGGTGCATCCTAGCCCTGTGGGACATGCAGATGTGATCACCTCCACCACCCACAAAACCCTGCGGGGACCCAGGGGGGGATTGATTCTGGGGTCGGATACCTTTGCCAGGAAGATCAACAGCCAGATTTTTCCGGGAATCCAGGGGGGTCCCCTCATGCACGTGATTGCAGCCAAGGCGGTGGCCTTTCATGAGGCGCTGCAGCCCGGCTTTGTGCAATACCAGAAACAGGTGGTGAAAAATGCCGCTGTTCTGGGAAACGTACTCATGGACCGGGGGTATAAACTGGTGTCTGACGGTACAGACAACCATATGGTGCTGGTGGACCTTACCCGGAACAGCTTTTCCGGCAAAGAAGCGGAAGAGCGCCTGGGCAGTGCCGATATTATTGTGAACAAAAACACGGTTCCCAATGAGAAAAAAGGGCCGTTTGTCACCAGCGGCATCCGCATCGGTGTTTCCCTTGTCACCTCCAGGGGGATGAAAGAAGATGCCGTTCAGACCATGGCAGGGTATATCTGTGATGTCCTGGATGATGCATCTGCTGTAAAAAAGACCGGCCCCCTGGTGGCGGATTTGTGCAGCCGGTATCCGTTGTATGCAAAGGACTGCTGATGGTGCCTGATATTCCTCCCCGGCCTTCATGGAACGCATATTTCATGGGTATTGCAGAGTTGGTGGCCGGACGTGCCACCTGTATCAGGCGAAAGGTAGGGGCGGTGCTTGTCAAGGAACGGCGTATTCTGTGCTCCGGGTACAACGGTGCCCCGGCAGGTGTGGCCCATTGCAGAGAAACCGGGTGTCTGCGCGCGCAGCTTGCTGTGCCTTCCGGGGTCAAGCATGAGCTGTGCCGGGGGGTGCATGCGGAGCAGAATGTGATTATCCAGGCAGCCTTCCATGGTGTGGCCGTGGCCGGTGCAACCCTTTACTGTACCAACCAGCCCTGTTCCATATGCGCCAAGATGCTCATCAATGCCGGTATAAAAGAGGTGTATTTTCGGGATGGTTATGATGATCCCCTGGCCCTGGACATGTTTGACAGGGCAGGGGTGGTGCTGACAAAACTGTAAGGAAATGCAGGCCATGAAATGCCCGTACTGCAAAAATCCCAACACCCGGGTGGTGGATTCCAGACCCGGGAAAATTGAGCTGGAAGTGCGGCGGCGCAGGGAATGCCAGGACTGCTCCCAGCGGTTTACCACCTATGAACGGGTGGAGCAGGTCCCGGTCATGATCATCAAAAAAGACAGCCGCAGGGAAGAGTACGACCGGGAAAAGGTGTTGAAAGGCATTAAAAAAGCCTGTGAAAAACGGGCCATCAGCATGAACCGCATCGAGGAGATGGTGGACGGCATCGAACGGGAACTGCGGAACACCAATGAGCGGGAAGTGTCATCCAAGGTGGTGGGAGAAAAAATCATACAGGCGTTAAAAGCACTGGATGATGTGGCCTATGTCCGGTTTGCCTCTGTTTACAGAGAATTCAAAGATGTCACAGACTTTATCCAGGAACTCAAGGGCCTGCTGCCAAAAGAAAGTCCTGCCGAAGAATCAGTCCAGTTGCCGGAAGATAACAGATGACCGATCAATACCATATGCAGCTGGCGCTTGAGCTGGCTGCAAAGGGCAAAGGATTTACCTCCCCCAACCCCTGTGTGGGGGCGGTGGTGGTCAAGGACGGCCAGGTGGTGGGCAAAGGCTGGCACAGGGCTGCAGGCATGGCCCACGCAGAGGTGGAAGCCCTGGAGGATGCCGGGGACCGTGCCAGGGGGGCGGATCTGTTTGTGACCCTGGAGCCCTGCAACCATTTTGGGAAAACCCCGCCCTGCACCCGCAAAATTCTGGCAGCAGGCATACGCCGGGTGGTGGCGGCCTGTCCGGATCCCAACCCTGCGGCATCCGGGGGCCTGGCATTTTTGAACCAAAACGGGGTTCAGACCGTATCCGGCCTTCTCCAGGACCAGGCCGAGACGTTGATGGAGGATTTCCTCTGGTATGTCCGCCATGAACAAACCCCGTTTGTGATCCTCAAATGCGCTGCCACACTGGATGGGCGCATTGCCACATCCACCGGGGAATCCCGATGGATAACCAGTGCCGCATCCCGGGCTTTCGGCCATGAACTGCGGCACCAGGTGGATGCCATTCTGGTGGGGTCCGGCACCCTGCATGCAGACAACCCCTCTTTGACCTGCAGAATTTCGGGGAAAAAGACCCGTGATCCGGCCCGGGTGATCCTGGATACCCATCTTTCCATCCTGGACAATGCACTGGTGATCAACCAAAACTCAGATGCCCCCACCATACTGGTGACAGGCCCCCATGCCCCGGCCCAGAAAAAGAAACGGCTAGTACAAAAAGGCGTGGTGGTGCTGGAAACAGGTCTGAAAAACAACCTGCTTGATTTGCGGCAGCTCATGGTTACATTGGGTAAGATGTCCATCACCAGCCTGCTCATTGAAGGGGGGGGGAGGGTGGCGGCAAATGCCCTGGCAGAAGGCATTGTCAACAAAATGGTGTATTTTATCGCCCCCAGACTGCTGGGGGGAAGTGACGGCAAAGCCGTATTTGAAGGCAAAGGGGTGAAAAAACTGGCAGATGCCCCTGTGCTGCAGCAGATAACAGTGGAACGGTGTGATGCAGATATCCTGGTGCAGGGATATATTAAAAGATTGATAACGGGCCCGCTGCCCGGGGAAAAGAAAACCAGATGTTTACCGGTATCATAGAAAGCCTCGGCACCATCTTGCAGGTGAGATCACAAGGAGAGGGGAAAATGCTTCAAATCCGGTGTGATCTGGACCTTTCCCATACGAAAATAGGGGATTCCATTGCCGTGAACGGGGCATGCCTGACGGCGGTCCGTCTGGGAAAACATGATTTCTTTGTGGACATGGCGCCTGAAACCGTTTTCCGGACCACCTTTAAAACCGCCACACCCGGCATGCGGGTGAATATCGAGCGGGCCATGCAGTTGTCTGCGCGCATTGACGGCCATCTGGTCTCCGGCCATATCGACGGCACCGGTACCATCACTGCTCTTGAAAAAAACAGCAATGCCGTTGTCTTGACCATTGCCGTGGACAGGTCCCTGGCCGGTGAGATGATTGAAAAAGGATCCGTGGCCGTGGACGGGATCAGCCTGACCATCAACCAGTGTACAGACACAGATTTTTGTGTGAGTATCATTCCCCTCACCGCCGGGCTCACCACCATCGGTATCAAGCATATCGGGGACCGGGTGAATATTGAAACCGACATGCTGGGAAAATATGTGAGAAAATTTTTAACGCAAACCCCTGCCATGCATACCGGTACAGGAAAATCAGATATCAGTATGGCGCTGCTTGCAAAGAATGGATTTTTATAACCAAAGGATGAGATCAGATATGCCGCATTTACGCATTGAACAGGCAATTGAAAATATAAAAAACGGCCAGATGGTCATTTTGGTGGATGATGAAGACAGGGAAAATGAAGGGGACCTCACCATGGCGGCTGAGGCGGTTACCCCGGAGGCCATAAATTTTATGGCAAAATACGGCCGGGGGCTGATATGTCTTTCCCTGGATTCCAGTATTGCAGACCGGCTGGACCTGCCCATGATGGTGGAAAACAACACCTCCCAGTTTGAAACCGGGTTCACCGTATCCATTGAGGCCAAAAAAGGGGTTACCACAGGGATCTCGGCAGCGGACCGGGCCACCACCATTTTAACCGCAGTGGCAGATGATACCACCCCCGCCGACATTGCCCGGCCAGGGCATATTTTCCCCTTGCGGGCCAGGGACGGCGGGGTGATGGTCCGGGTGGGACAGACCGAAGGGTCTGTTGATCTTGCCAGGCTGGCCGGGCGCAAGCCTGCCGGCGTGATCTGCGAGATCATGGATGAAGACGGCACCATGGCCCGGATGCCATCTCTGGAGAAATTTGCCAAAAAACACGGCATCGGCATCTGCACGGTGGCGGATCTGGTGAAGTACCGCCTGAAAACGGAAAGTTTTGTGAAAAAGGCAGCCCAGACCGTGATTCCCACAAAAGTGGGCGGGGAATTCAAGATTATTGCCTATGAAAATGACCTGGACAGCCTCACCCACATCGCCCTGGTCAAAGGGGAGATCGATCCGGATAAAGCCATTCTGGTGCGGGTGCATTCCGAATGCATGACCGGCGATATTTTTTCATCCCAGCGGTGCGACTGCCAGGACCAGCTGCACCGGGCCATGGCCATGATGGAAGATGAGGGCAGCGGCGTACTTTTGTATCTGCGCCAGGAAGGCCGGGGTATCGGCCTGGTGAACAAACTCAAGGCCTATGAATACCAGCGCCAGGGACTGGATACTGTGGAGGCCAATGAAAAACTCGGGTTTGCTGCAGATATGCGCGACTATGGGGTCGGTGCCCAGATGCTGGTGGACCTGGGGGTGAAAAAGATGCGGCTCTTGACCAACAACCCCAAAAAAATGGTGGGCCTGGAAGGGTATGGTCTTTCTGTGGTAGAACAGATTCCCATTGAAGTGACCCCCAACTGCCACAACCAGGGATACCTGAAATGCAAACAGGCCAAAATGGGCCACCTGCTCCACATGGACAAACACTGCTAACCTTACAGAACGAAGGAAAAAATTTCATGCCACAGATTGTTGATGCAAAACTGACCGCCCAAGGCAGAAAATTCGGCATTATTGTGTCCCGGTTCAATGATTTTATTACGGCAAGGCTGGTGGACGGGGCCATGGATGCACTGGTCCGCAGCGGTGCCAAAGACCAGGATATTGTTATTGTCAAAGTGCCCGGCGCTTTTGAAATACCGCTGGCAGCCCAGATAATGGCCGCCCAAAAAAAATATGATGCCATTATCTGCTTGGGTGCAGTGATCAGGGGGGCCACCTCCCATTATGACTATGTGTGTGCCGAGGTATCCAAGGGCATTGCCAGCGTCAGCCTGGATACCGGGGTGCCGGTCATGTTCGGCATTTTGACCACGGAAACCATTGAACAGGCCATTGAACGGGCCGGTACCAAGGCCGGCAACAAGGGATTTGAGGTGGCCATGGGGGCCATTGAAATGGCCAATCTGGGCGAACTCCTCGGGAATATGGCATAATTTATGGGTGACCGCAGACAGTCCAGGGAATTGGCGCTCCAGGCCCTGTTTTTTGTGGACATGAACCCGTCCAAAGATTTTCAGGCAGATCTGGATGCTTTCTGCCGGGAAAATGAAACCCTGCTCACACCAGGGGTAAGACCGTTTTTTTTGGACCTGGTGCAGGGGGTCCACGAAAATTTTCAGGAGATTGACCAGCTGCTTAAAGCCTATTCCAGGAAATGGAAAATTTCCAGAATGCCGGCGGTGGACCGTAATGTCATGCGCATTGCCGCCTTTGAGCTGCTCAAACACCTGGACATTCCCCCTTCGGTCACCATAAACGAGGCAGTGGATATCGTAAAAAAATACGGATCCCGGGAATCTGGTCCGTTTGTCAATGGTATTTTAGACCAGATCCGCCTGTTTCTTGACCGGTAAATCTGTCCCGGATATACGTCACTGTAACCACACAAACTGCAATACCACAAGGAGGGTGTTTTGATTATAAAAAAAATGTCAGTCGGTCCCATCATGGCAAACTGCTTTATCCTGGGGTGTGAACAAACCAAAGAAGCGGTGGTGATCGATCCGGGGGATGATGCCGACCGGATACTCATGGAACTGGCCAAAGCAGAACTGAAAGTGAAATACCTGATCGATACCCATGGCCATTTTGACCATGTGGGGGCCAATAAGCGCATGAAAGAAGTGACCGGCGCCACCCTTGCCATTCACCCGGATGATGCACCCATGCTGTCCCAGTTGTCCAGATCAGCCGCGTCGTTCGGTCTGGCTGCCGAGAACTCCCCGGAACCGGACATGCTGCTCAATGACGGTGACAAGGTGACTTTCGGCAGCATCACCCTTACGGTCATCCATACCCCGGGCCATTCCAGGGGCGGCATCTGCCTCTACACAGAGGGCCATCTGTTTGCAGGCGATACCCTGTTCGCCGGCTCCATCGGCAGGACAGATCTGCCCGGCGGGGATTATGATACCCTGATTGCCAGCATCAAGGAAAAACTGCTGCACCTGCCGGATGATACCACCGTCTATACCGGACACGGACCGGAAACCACGTTGCTGAATGAAAAAAGGATGAATCCTTTCCTGAGATGAACCAAAGGGTGACACACCTGCCCAGGGTGGTTTCCGTCTGGCAGGAAGAGATTGTTCTGCCTGCTTCCCTTGGGCAGTTTGCCGCCCGGTTCAGCCATATGCCGGGCACGGTGATGCTTTTGTCCGGCGCTGACCTGGATGCATCCCAATACCATATTCTGGGGATCCTGCCCTGGCTTTCCATAAAAGGGACCGGTAAAAAGCTTGCCATCGCCTGTGAAGAAAAAACCCGTATCCTGGATGTTGATCCCTTTGCGTGTCTGCAGGCTCTGCTGGACCACTGTCACCTGAAAAATGCTGACCATCTGCCGCCCCTGGCAGCCGGTCTTATGGGGTATTTTGCCTACGATCTCAAGGACCGGATCGAAGTCCTGCCCCGGACCTGTATGGGAACCGGTCTGCCGGATATCTGTGTGTATGCCCCCTCCATGATCCTGGCACAGCACCGGACCACAGAAAAGACCACCCTTTTTGTTCCCATCCTGGAAAACACAGGCTCCGGGGAGCCCCCCCGGGCCTATGTCCAGCGCCTGAAAAAAAAATTGTGGGATGACACCCCGGCAGCGGATACAGACACCGGGTTCTGCATTGATGCCAGGGGACTTGTGTCAGGATTTACTAAAGCGGCATACCTGGATGCGGTAAAAAAGATCATCCAGTATCTTACGGCCGGGGATATCTACCAGGCCAACTTGTCCCAGCGGTTTGAAACCCGGTTTTCAGGCAATGCCTATGCCCTGTTCCTGGCATTGTTCCAGCGGAATCCCGCCCCGTTTTTTTCTTTTGTCCAGGCAGGGGACCACCAGATTGTTTCCACCTCACCGGAACGGTTTATCAGGCAGGTGGGGCGCCAGGTGGAGACCCGGCCCATAAAAGGCACAATTGCCAGGGGAACCACACCGGAGGAAGACAAGAAAAACGGTGAGATGCTGTCCAGCAGCACCAAGGATGATGCGGAACTGACCATGATCGTTGATCTCATGCGCAATGATCTGTCCAAAGTCACCACCCATGGATCTGTAAAAGTTGTGGAACACAAACGCCTTGAGCCCTATGACAATGTGTTCCATCTGGTGTCTGTCGTCCAGGGAACGCTCAGACCTGAAAACACCGGGGTGGATCTGCTCAAGGCCTGTTTTCCCGGAGGCTCCATCACCGGGTGTCCCAAGATCCGGGCCATGGAGATCATTGATGAACTGGAACCGGTCAAGCGCCATGTGTACACCGGGTCCATCGGGTATGTCAGCTTTCATGACACCATGGACCTGTCCATTGCCATCCGCACGGCCACAATAAAAGAAAACCGGATTTTCTTTTCAGTGGGGGGCGGTATCGTGTATGATTCTGATCCCCTTCAGGAGTTTCAGGAAACCCTGGACAAGGGACAGACCATCATGGAAACACTGATCCGGGGTGCAGACGGCCATTGCGAAAAAGGCCCCCGGGCCTGGGTAAACGGGAAAATCGTGGACCAGGACCAGGCAGTGGTACCGGCGGATATCCCGGGGTTTCAGTACGGGGCAGGTGTTTTTGAGACGATCCGGGTGGAAAATGGCAGTCCTGTGCGGCTGGCCGCCCATATCCAGCGCATGTGCCGCTCCTGGCAGGCCCTGTTCGGCACGGATCCGCCGGACATCACCTGGTCCAGGGTGGTGGACCTGCTGGTGGAGGAAAACAGCCTGCAAAAAGGTACCGCAGCGGTAAAGATTGTCATGGCAAAACCCGGATTTCTGGCTGCCTTTGCCAGGCCCTACCGCCACCGCCTCTCTGTCCTGGGCAAAACCGGGCTGGATCTTGTGACCTATCCGTATCCCAGGCACACGCCCCTGGCTGACCACAAGACTTTGAATTACCTGTTTTATGACCAGGCAGGCCGATATGCAAAAAACAACAATGGTGATGAAGCCCTGATTCTGAACCCT
This sequence comes from Desulfotignum sp., assembly GCA_036351635.1. Lineage (GTDB taxonomy): Bacteria > Desulfobacterota > Desulfobacteria > Desulfobacterales > Desulfobacteraceae > Desulfotignum. Next base: position 2,440 of record JAZBPL010000147.1, on the reverse strand, counting down.
GACCAGACTGTTTCGGAAACCAATACCTGCAATATCCTGATGATCCAGGACAGACAGGTCATTGTGCCGGAGTCACCCCATGTACTGCCCGGGGTGACCCTGGAGGCGGTTGTATCCGATTTGGAGCACCAGGGCTATGTGGCAGTATACAAACCCATTTCTGCCCGTGAACTGGCATCCTTTCCCAATATTTTTTTAACCAATGCCCTCATGGGAATGGTGCGGGTGAACCATGTGGATGGCAAAAAGATTGGGGTCAGAAGTTAACTTTTTTACCTTTTTTTAATATAGTGTTTAATATAGTGATGCAGGACCATTTCACCTCGGTTTCACCATAAAAGTCATCACAAAAAAGGTAAAAAAGTTAACTTCTGACCCCAAAGAAAAGAGATATGTATGGATATATCGAAGATAAAGGCTGTGGTATTTGACTGTGACGGGGTGCTGTTTGATACAGCCCTGGCCAACCGTAAATTTTATGATGAGGTGCTGGCGCATTTTGACAGACCGTCTCTGACAGATGAGCAGTTTTTACAGGTGCACATGATGACGGTTGCCAATGCGGTGTCATACCTGTTTGCCGACATCACCGACCATGATCCGGTGTTTCACTGCCTCAAACAGATCGGATACCATAAATTCATTCCGTATATGAAAATGGAGAACGGGCTGGCAGAACTTCTCACAGATCTCGCAGCCCATGGCTATATCCGGGCTGTTGCCACCAACCGCACCGACACCATGCAAAAGGTGCTCGAAGATTACAGCCTGGATGACAAATTTGAAATGGTGGTCACCGCTGCAGACGTGGACAACCCCAAGCCCCATCCAGAGCAGCTGGAAAAAATCATGGCCCGGTTTTCCCTGCATCCGGACCAGATGCTGTTTATCGGTGATTCCATTTATGACCAGCAGGCTGCCCGGGCAGCAGGTACTTTTTTTGCCGCTTTTAAGAAGCCCGGCCTTGAAGCAGACATCCATGCCCGGGCAATGCAGGATATTTCACAGGTTTTACAGATAAATAAATAAAATTCTTGACAAATTTGCCAATCATCATTAAATCTTACAAGATTTTTATTACAGATTTTCAATAAATGTTGAAGCAACATTTATTAGGTTTGGGTTAATATATAAACTGTAAGGAGAACGCGTTATATGTCTAAATTAGTAGCCCCCCACGGTGGAAAAGGTCTGGTATGCTGCAAGCTTGAAGGAGCTGAGCTGGAAGCGGAACGCAAAAAAGCCCAGGGTCTGAAAAAGATCGAAATCTCTTCCCAGGTAAAAGGGGATCTGATCATGCTGGGAATCGGTGGTTTCAGCCCGTTGAACGGTTTTATGACCAAAGCGGACTGGAAAGGTGTGTGTGAAGATTACCTGCTGGCTGATGGTACATTCTGGCCGGTACCGGTGATGCTGGATGTTGCCAAGGAAGATGCCGCCGAGATCAAGGAAGGGGATGAAATTGCCCTGGAAAGAAACGGTGAGATCTATGCCACCATGAAGGTGGAAGAAAAATTTGAAATGGGTGAAGACGAGAAAAAATGGGAATGTGAAAAGGTATATAAGGGCCACGGAGAAGAATCTGCAGACGACGTGTTCTGGAAAGTGGCCATGGAAGACCATCCAGGCGTTCAGATGGTTATGGCCAGAAAAGAGTTCTGCCTGGCCGGCCCTGTGAAAGTGCTGTCCGAGGGTGAATTTCCGGAAAAATTCAAAGGGGTGTACCTGACACCTGCTGAAACCCGCGCCATATTTGATGAAAGAGGCTGGGCCAACGTGGCTGCCATGCAGTTGAGGAACCCCATGCACAGATCCCATGAACACCTGTGCAAAATCGCCCTGGATGTGTGTGACGGTGTACTGATCCATTCTCTTATCGGAAACCTCAAACCCGGTGACATCCCTGCGGAAGTCAGAATCAAATGCATCGATACCCTGATCAAAGGCTATTTTGTACCCGAGAATGTGGTAAATGCCGGTTATCCCCTTGACATGCGGTATGCCGGTCCCAGAGAAGCCCTGCTTCATGCCACCTTCCGCCAGAACTACGGGGTTAACAAAATGATCATCGGCCGTGACCATGCAGGTGTGGGTGACTTTTACACCCTGTTTGAGGCCCAGGAGATATTTGAGCAGATTCCCCAGCCTGAAGAAGAAGGCAAACGCCTGCTGTGCGAACCGTTGAAGATTGACTGGACCTTCTACTGCTACAAATGTGACGGCATGGCCTCCATGAAAACATGCCCCCATACAAAAGAGGACCGGGTGATCCTGTCCGGAACCAAACTGCGCCATGCCCTTTCCAACAATGAAGAGGTGGTGGACCATTTCGGCCGGGATGAAGTGCTGGTTCTTTTGAGAGAATACTATGCCGGCCTCACCGACAAGGTTGAGGTTAAACTGCAGAGCCATGCAGAAGGCAGCAAGATGTAATCTGATT
>JAZBPL010000146.1:0-5676 GCA_036351635.1 Desulfotignum sp. | reverse complement strand
TTTATCGAGTGTCCTGATATCATCGACCAGATTGACCCATTCCGGCAGACGGCTCTGTCTGGAAAAGGGCTGCAGTTCCCGGGAAATGAGATCCAGCAGGACGGAATACGGCCCTTTTTTCTGATGTATCCGTTCGAAAACCGCCTGCCATTCCTGTCGGGTTTTCAAATTTTCCCTTCCATTATCAAATCCGGCGATGAACCCCAGCCAGGCTTCCAGGTAAGCTGTTTCATACCAGGTATAAAAATCCTGTTTTTTCCCCGCCAGGATGAGTGGTTCAGCCAGTGCTGATTCCATGTCAACAATAAAGCTGTCAATATTTTCCTTGCCATTGCGTGTAAAACCGGCGGCAACCATGACAGGGGGATCATTCTGGATAGACTTTCCCCAGAAATCGGCCTGGGTGTAGGCAGGCATATCCGGATCTGTATTGACCCGGGCCACCAGCCAGTTCAAAGTGTGTCCGTCAATGGAAACAATGCGGGCCAGCCATTTCTGCAGATCATTCATTTTCCGGTTAATTGCCTGGGGATTTTCCTGCCATTTCAGGTATTGCAGATACAGCTCGCCGATTTTGAACCGGACCTCGGCTGCGATATCATCCCGTATACCGGCGGCAGCGGCATCAAAGTCTGGCAGCCGCATATTCTCAATGTTTTGATCCAGGAGCCTGGCTTTCATCAGGTTGATCCGGTATACCAGATGATTCACGTGCCGGACAAACACTGCAACCTGGGTATCCTGATTGAAATAGCCCATGTTTTCCGCCATTTGCTTATCAAACGGTGAAAGTATCCGCTCTTCAACCAGAATACAAAATTTTTGTTTCAGTTCCGCTTCCACGGCAATGCTTTTGTTGAGCCCCAGCCGTGGTATCCACCAGTTTTTATTGCTGCGTTCAATTTCCTGGATGGTTGCTTTGAACTGGTCCAGGGTGGTCATATCGGAAATCAGATCCCCCTGAAAAACCCTGGGGCCTGCAAACTGATCCGATGCAGTTTGAATGCTGTGCAGATTCTTCACAAACGAATAGCTTAAAATCCCGCACAATGCCACAATAACAGCCGTCCAGGCGGCAAACCCGATATTCCGGGTCAATCTGGCCCAGGCATCTCCCCGCTGGGTTTTCGTAAAAAGTCCCCTGTCAGACGGCAGTACCCGGGAAAAAAAATCATGCAGAAAAAGGCCTCTGCTGGTACCCGGCAGCACCTGCTGTTCTCCGATGAGTCCCATTTCCTTGAGAAAATGGGAAAAAGGGGTCCCTTCCTGACGGCCGCTGCTGAAAAAAACGCCCCGGAAAAACGGGGTTTCCTGGTAGGGATTTTCCTGGAAAATTCCTTTGACAAACGCCTGCAGTCCGGGTTTCAGTTTTTCCAGTTCACTGGGGAAAAGCATCAACGCAGGTTCGATTTTTTCCTTTTTCAAGTGCTGCATCATTAGCAGACGATGGTCCCGGATTCTTTCTCCCATGGTTTTAAAACAATCTGATACAACCGTTACCAGATCTTTTTCATGATCATGGTTTATCATTCCCATGGTCTGATCCAGGGCATCCTTATCCAGGCCGTCGCAGAACTGTGTCATGCCCTGGATCAGATCGCATTTGGTAACCATGACATAAACCGGAAATTTTGCCCCCAGCACCCGCATCAATTCATCAATCCGCTTTCTGATATCCCGGCCGTACCGTTCCATGTTTTCCGCATCCGTATCGTTCAGGCTGTCGGCGGACACGGTGACAATGAGCCCGTTCAACGGTTCTTTTTTCCGGTATTTTGCCAGTAGACTTAAAAATTTCTGCCACTCTTCGCTGTCTTTTTGATCATCCACCGGAACGGCATACCGGCCGGCCGTATCAATGAGGATGGCCTGTTCAAAAAACCACCAGTCACAGTTACGGGTGCCGGAAATACCCGAAACACTGCCGACTTCCGCAAATGAAGAGGAAAGGTCCGCGCTTTGGATGGCTGTGGTTTTACCGGTGCCGCTTTTTCCGATCATCATATACCAGGGAAGCACATACAGGGGGTTGCCCTGTTTTTTCAGATGGGACTTTCTCAAGGCATCAATGGCCTGCTTCCACTTGTCCTGCATCTCTTTGGACACTTCCCGGCTTTTTTGATCCCGGGATGCCAATGCCGCATTATCCTGTTCGATAATCTGGGATACAAACTGCTGTTCTTTTTTTCGCACCAGCAGTTTTTTTATAAACCAGACTCCAAGCAGTATACCCGTCAGACCGGCAATGATGAAAAAACATACCCACCAGGGCCATCCAGCCCACAGTACCCCGGCAAAAACAACAAATCCGACAAAGATCAGCAAAGCGATGATCAAAAAAAGCTTGAACAGAAATGCAATGGTTTTTTTCATTTACGGCACCCGGGTAATTAAGGTTTGCCCCACATTGTTCAAAACAAAGGTATAAATGAGAAACAGCAGTCCATAAAATCCGACCGGCACCACAAACGCCGCAAGGGTGATCCATGAAAACCGCTTTGATCCGGCACTGTCCTGAAGATCATGGTCCTTGACATATGCCTTGGGAAAAAGCGTGATCCGGTTCATGTCCGGCAGGTCCATGGAGCTGCCGGTCAGCAGCTTGAGGTTGGATACTCTGAGTTGATCCAGCAGCATGTCATCCCCCTGCCTGTGATATTGTCCGGAAAACCCGAGGGCCAGACAGATATAATACACTTCTCTGACCGAATTCTGATGGGGGCCGATCATATTGAGCTTTTGGAAAAAAAGCTCTCCGGCATCTGCGGTTTGAAAAAACCTGCGCTGGAGTTGATGCCCCTGCCAATGACGGCCGCCTTCCCAGTTGCTCCGCATGATACTTTCATCGATCCAGGCAAACACGGCAAATCTGGCCAGATCATAATCCTCCCGTGAGAGGCCGGTCGTCGCAAACAGGGATTCACTGTCATTGATCAAACGGTCCATATGATTGACGGCCTGGTCAAAAGGGATGCCTTCCCTGTCTGTTTTTTTCAGCAGCAGGATGGTATACGAAATCATATCGGTAAAACAGTCCGCCAGCCGCATATTTTCAGTTCCTTTTCACGATCATCAGTTCCACCGCCAGATCTTCCGGGGCCATATCCCAGTAGAGGGCAATGTTGTTTCCCCTGGGTACCGGTTCCCACTGTTTGCCATGATGATCAATCCTGAAATACAGGGCATTGGCTTTTCGCGGCAGTTCCTGGGGGGTGGTTTCCAGGTATGACAGACGAATTCCGGGCAGCGACTGGGCAATCAGAATAGGCAATGATTCCCTGGCACTCAGCTTGGCAATGCCGGCCATGGCATCGATAATCACATCTGCCTGGTGCTGCGATTCCAGAACCAGATAAAATCGGTTGGATCCTTCAAACAATGCCGGGGGCAGATCCGCTGTAAAATAGGTGCCGTCAAACGGCAGCGGAATAATATACTCGGGCCCGGCCGTAATTTCATCCAGTAACCGGGTAATCAGAAGCCGGGCACCGGAAAAACAGGCCCACAGTTTTTGATGGTCATAGTCTGCCATGAGTGCGGTACCGTCTTCGAGCTCCCCGGTAGCGGAAACGGTGGCGGAAAATGAAGACAGTTCTCCCACAATCTGTTTGAGCAGGCCGTACACGGCCCAGGGATGACACTGGACCACACCGGTCATGTGTATCAATAGAGGCACATACCGGTTCAGGGACCGCAATGCCATCATATATACCATATCCCTGGACCCGAATTCCGCCGTATGCACTCCCTTGGCCCGTTTCACCGCCTCAAGCTGCCGGGTTTTGGAAAAAACCTGGTCCCTGATTTCCTTGACGATACCCGCCAGGACGTCTGATCCGGCAATGGTCAGGCAGGGTGGAATGAACTCCTTGTCCACAACCACATCTTCAAGATGTCTTTTCAGCCGGGCGATGGGTATCAGCTGATACTCTCCCTGAAAATCCATCTCGGTTTCCCAGAATATTTTCACCAGGAACTGCATCTGCCGGACTTCGGCTTTGGGACCCTCTCCGTGCAGATCCGCAACTTCATTGGGCGCGCTCAAAGAAAAAAAGCGGGTGGACACCCGGGACAGATCCCCGGCATCCTCGACAGCCGTCACATTCGCCTTGTCATCATGCCATTTTTTAAGCCCCAGAAAAACATTGAATGCCCGGCCGCCGTCTGTCCAGGCGGTTTCAAAGGAACGGGCCTGAATCAGGGCATTTTCTCCTAAAACCACGTGGGTATGATCCGGAAAGACAAACTCTCCGGCCACCATGCCAAACACATGCCCGGCCAGTGCGGCTTCGTCTATTTTGAAACTGCCCGCTCCCCAGAAATGGGGTGCTGCAAAACGGTACCAGGGATCTGTATGGGACCTGTTGTACAGATCGCTCAACTGGAAATGGTGGGGCTGAAGGAAAAGGCCCTGATGCCAGAAAAGGGGTTTGACCATTGCTATTGCCCCTCGATTTTCTCAATCTGTTCAGGACCGAGAAAAAGTGTTGCATCCAGCATGCCGGGTTTCTGTTTTTGTTCTCTGGAAATAAACCCCCTTTTTTCGATGATGACGGGAATATCGATCAACCGGGTAATTCTTTCTTTTTCAATGGTGTAATATCCTGCAGCCACTGCCAGGTATTTGGCATTTTCCGCACGGTCCATCACCAGGGTGGTAGTCTCTCCCGGATTCACAATCAGGCGCTTGGATGAGGCCACACCCCCATCGAACAATTTGCATTCCAGCAGCCGGTACAGCCCCTCCCGGTCTTGGGAAAGCTGGTTGAACCCGTTGGGATCATGCAGCTGATACAGGCATAACGAGAGGGTATGGGCTTTGCCGTTATCCTGATTCAGCAATGCATCTGCCTGAATCTCAATTTTCACAGCATCTTTTTCATAGGTCCACTGCGGCGGGGGCAATGTTTTTTTGGCACATGAAAACATTATCAGCATTACCATTACAGACATCACCATCATTGCGGTCTTGTTCATGTTTCTCTCCTGATGAGGTTAAAACGATATATTACGGCAATTTTTTTCAAATTCCCTTAAAAACGATTCCATAAACCGGCCGGATTCGAACCAGTTTCTAAATTTTTCATACTTGTGTTCATATACTTCATAGCTTTTGGCCCGGCGAAAAGGACCGATGGCTGCCCCTTCGGTCTCAGCTGCTATTTTTTCCGGCGCCAGTTCTTCCAGAATCTGCTGTACCTTGGCATGGGCCGCTTTTTTGGAAGCTTCCTGGGCTTCGAAAAACGCCTTGCCGATCTGGCCGATATATGCCTCCAGTGGACGGCCCTGGCTGCTGCCCTCGATATTGTACCCGATCACCTGGCGGATGGTCTGGTCCGGATCCTGCCTTCCCACCAGAGTGGTATTGATGACGCTGATTAATTGATTCAACGACTCAAAAACTGTATTTATGGATTCGGCAAGGCTCTCCAGCAGTTCATCGGAACTCAGCTCCACCTTGGAGATATCCCGTCCCAACAGCAGTTTTATCACCCGGGACAAAACATGGTCATCAATTGCCGGGGATGGTGCGCACCCCCCTTTCTGATCCTGTGTGTCCAATTGGTCAATCAAACGGTTCAGAACAGCCATTTTCTGAACCCTGTCAAGATTACCCAGCGTATCTGTCAGATACCGGTCCAGCTGATCCTGACTCTGGTCTCCGAATTTTTGATA